>CAXTVK010000001.1:0-169662 GCA_964247655.1 uncultured Sphingomonadaceae bacterium
CCTTCTATCGCTCGCTGGTCCGCCACAAGCTCTATGCCGCGCTCAACATCGGCGGGCTGGCGGTGGGCATCGCGGTGTTCCTCGTGCTCGCGCTCTATGTGCGCTTCGAGACGAGCTACGAGCATTGGCTGCCGGGCTATCGCAACGTCTATCTGATCGAATCGCGGACCGCGGACGAGATCAGCAACCGCTTCAGGCAGAACACGCCGGTCGCCTTCTGGACCGCCGTCGAACGCGATCTGCCCGGCACCGTCGGCACGCGGCTCAGCGACGAGCATGCGACCGTGATCAAGGGCGGCGTCGGCATCGACGAGGATCTCGGCCTCGTCGATCCGAATTTTGCCAAGGTGTTCGACATGCCGGTGGCGCAGGGCGACCTGCACGGCGCGCTCGACGACCCATCCAACATCGTGCTGACGCAGGCCGTCGCGCAGAAATATTTCGGCACGGGCGATGCGGTCGGCAAACCGATCACCGTCGCGTTCGCCGGCAAGTCGCACATTTATCACGTCGCCGCGGTGCTGCGCGCCCTGCCGGCGAACACGGCGTTCGACTTCGACATGCTCGCGCGCATGACGATCTCGGAAGACAAGGCATCGGCCGACTACAGATCGAACCATCAGTGGAACTACGGCAATCCGTCGACCTATGTCCGCCTGCCCGATGCGGCCGCGGCACGGCGGTTCGCCGACGAGCTGCCCGCACTGTCCGCGCGGCATGCGCAGAGCGAGACTCCCGACAACCCCGGCTTCACGATGGCGCTCAAGGTGCAGCCGCTCGACGACGTGCACGGCGAGACGGCGGGCGAGAAGATCGCGGTCGCGACGCTCGGCATCGTCGGCATACTCACGCTGCTGATCGCGATCGTGAACTACGTCAACCTCGCGACGGCGCGCGCGGGTCTGCGCGCCCGCGAAGTCGCGATGCGCAAGGTGCTCGGCGCCGATCGCGGCACGCTCGCGCGCCATTATGTCGGCGAGGCGGTGGCGACCGCGGCGATCGCCGCCTTCATCGGGCTCGTCATCGCCGAGCTTGGGCTGCCGCTGGTCAATGCGGCGAGCGGAATTACGCTGTCGATGCACTATTTCGGTGGCGATGGCGTGCTGATACCGCTGGTCGCGCTCGTCCTGGTGGTCGGCGTGGTGGCGGGAATCTATCCCGCGACGGTGCTGGCCCGGATGCCTGCGGCCGCCGTGCTCGCTTCGGCACGCTCGCCCGGCGGCGGACGCGCGGGCACCTATGTCCGCGAGGCGCTCGTCGTCTTCCAGTTCGCGATCGCGATCGCCTTCCTGATCGGCACGATGGTGCTCGTCGGCCAGACTCGTCATGTCCGCAACGCGGACGTCGGCTACGACCGGCAGGGGCTGATGCTGGTCACCTCGTTCGGGAGCCAGAGCCTCAACAACGCGCAGCGCGACAGCATATTGCACCATCTTTCGAGCGTGCCAGGCGTCACCGCGACGACCGTCGCCAACAACGTGCCCGGGCCCGAGCCCTTCACCTCGGAATCGAACGTGCCGCTGCCGGGCGTGCTCGGCAACGGGCCGTCGCTGCGCCAGTTCGACACGACGCCGGGCTTCTTCGACGTCATGGGCGCCAAGCTGATTGCCGGCCGGTTCTTCGACGCCACCCGCCCGGCGGACGTCAACCCCAACGCGCTGCCCGAGAATGCGAACAGCCCGATCAACTTCCCTTACAACATGGTGATCAACCGGACCGCCTTGGCCGCGCTGCACATCCCGTCGCCGCAGGCCGCGATCGGCCGCACGTTCAGCGGACCGAACACGTCGACCCGCACGATCATCGGCGTGATCGACGACATGCGTTTCGACGATCCGCGCACGCCGATCCCGCCGACGATGTACGGCTTCCTGCAGCGCGACCCCAGCCAGGCGATCGCGATCCTGCGCTTCACGGGCGATCCCAAGGCGGTGCACGACGGCGCGCAGGCGGTCTGGCGGCAGGAGGCGCCCGAGGTGCCGTTCCAAGCCAAGACCGCAGTCCAGAACCTGCAGCATTTCTACGATCACGACGACCATACCGCGCGCCTGTTCACGATCGGCGCGGTGCTGGCGGTGGCGATCGGCTGCGTCGGCCTGTGGGGTCTCGCTTCGTTCAACACCGCGCGGCGGATCAAGGAGATCGGCATCCGCAAGACGCTGGGCGCCTCGTCCGCCGACGTCGTCAAGCTGCTCGTCGGGCAGTTCCTGCGGCCGGTGCTGATCGCCAACCTGTTCGCCTGGCCGCTGGCCTATCTCGCGATGCGGACCTGGCTCGCGGGGTTCGACGACCGGATCGCGCTCTCGCCGCTGTTCTTCGTCGCGGCGACGCTGCTGGCGTTGGCGATCGCGGTGCTGACGGTGCTCGCGCAGTCGCTCCGCGCGGCACGCTCGACCCCGGCCTGGGCGCTCCGCCATGAATAGGCGCGCGCTTCTGATCGGCGTCGTGCTGACCGCGGCGCCGCTCCCTCTCGCCCCGCTCCATGCCGAGACGCTGCACGACGCGGTCGCGGCAGCCTATGCGACCAACCCGACGCTGGCTTCGGCGCATGCCCGCCAAGATGCGCTCTCCGAAGAGACCGAGCAGGCGCGGGCGGGCGGGCGGCTGACCGCGGCGGCGGACGGCGGTGCCGGCTACGACCGCTTCGATTTCGGCAAGGGCGTCGGCGGCACGGTGTCCGCGACGCTGCCGATCTGGACCGGCGGCCGCGTTCCCGCCGCGGTGCACGCCGCCAAGGCCGACGTCGCGGCCGGCGCGCAGAACGTCCGCGACAGCGAGGCACAGCTCGTCACCGCGGTCGTCGGCGCCTATGCCGAGCTGCTCTACGACCAGCAGGCGGTCGACATCGCCAAGGCCGATATCGCATTGCTCGATCACCAGGTCGCCGAGGCGCAGGCGCGCTTCAAGCTCGGCCAGGCGACCAGGACCGACGTCGCGCAGCTCGTCGCGCAGCGTGCCTCCGGCGTCGCGACGCTGGCGGACGCGCAGGCGACGCTCGACATGACGCAGGCGAGCTACCGTGCGACGATCGGCCATGATCCCGGCGTCCTCGCGCCCCCGCCCGCGGCGCTGCCGGCGCTGCCGGGCACGCTCGATCAGGCGCGCAGCCGCGCGCTCGCCGACAATCCGCAGCTCGCCGCAAGCCTGCGCGCCGCCGACGCCTCCGCCGCGCGGATCGACGCGGCGCGTGCCAATGGCGCGCCCAGCCTCGGCGTCGGCGCCGCCTACGGCTATGACGAGAATCTCGGCAATTCGAATGTCGGCGGCTTTCCGCGCGCATCCGCGGCGACACTGCAGTTGCACATCCCGATCCTGACCGGCGGCCTCGTCTCGTCGCAGGTCCGCCAGGCCAATGCCGCGCACCGGGCCGACCTGTTCGACGCCGACGCCGCCGCGCGCGAGACGACGCGTCAGGTCGATTCGGCCTGGGCCGCGTTCGCCAGCGCCAAGGCGCAGACCGACGCGGACTCGGGCCGCGTCGACGCCGCCGATCTCGCGCTCAAGGGCGTGCGCGCCGAATATGCCTTCGCGCTGCGCACCACGCTCGACATCCTCGTCGCCGACGAGAGCCTGCGCGCAGCGCAGCTCGCGCTCGCCCGCCAGCGCAGCGACGCGCTGATCGCCGCCACCGCGCTGCTGCGCGCGACGGGTCGCCTCGATCACGATGCGTTCTGAGGCGCGGTCGTTCGGCGCAGCGCTCGTCGATCAGGCGGCGCGGCCGAGCCAACCGCGTCTCGCGGCGAACGCTGCGAACCAGATCGAGAAGAGACCGACGGCGGCGATGAACAGCGGAAACGGCAGGACCTGGCCGAGCCCCTTGTGCGCGATGAGATCGGTCGCGGCATAGGCATAGCCGAACATCACGACGATCGCGGCGAACGAGATCCAGAACAGCGCCGATGCCCGCCTGTCGCGCAACAGCAGCGCCAGCCCGCCGAGCAATCCGCCGAAGGTCGCGACCGCATACACTCCGTTGTACCAGACGGGCAGCGCGGCATAATAGCGGAGCGACCATGCATCGCCCGGCCCCATCGCCGCCGCGCCGAGCCTGATCTGCATGGCGCACGCATAGCAGCCCATCGCCTCCCACAGCACAAGCAGGATCGCGACGATCCAGAACCAGATCGGCGCCTTGATTGCGGTCGTCATCGTCCCCTTCCCGATCGCGAACGCCGGGCAGACTGCGCGCGGCAACGGGCGATGGCAAGCGAGCCGGGACGCGCCGCGGCGGGCGGTCGCTCGGCGGAATATGTGTTTCGGCGAGCGGGCGTAGATCCCGACACGCGGTCGCAATCCGGCTACATCGGCGACGTCAGGACTTGTAGAAAGGCGCGGATCTTCGAGCTCGTCAGGCGGCGCGAGTTCTGGAGCGCCCAGATTTCGACCTTCGGCCCGTCATCGACGCCCCACACGGTCAGCCGGCCCGAAGCGATGTTCTGCGCGGCGAGCAGTTTGGGCATGAGCGCGACCCCCGCGCCTGCCAGAACGGCGTCCTGCACCATCAGGAAGGACGAGAAGCGCAGCCGCATCCGCGGGCCGACCACGCGCACGCGCTGCTCGGTCCTGATCCGCCAGAGCGCGTCCGTAGACGTGGCGATGTGGCCTACCGCCGGTACGGGGACAACCGCCGCTTCCGGATCTGCCAGGAGGGCATCGGGCATATCGGGCGACGCGACCAGAAGGCGCTCGTCCTCGAGGATCCGTCGCCCGACCAGCCGCTCGTCGGGATCGGGGTCGATGCGGATCACGAGATCGTAATTGTCCTGCACCGGATCGACCTTGCGATCCTCCGCGACGATTTCGAGCACGACGTGCGGATAGGCCTTCACGAAATCCGCGGCGACGCGTGGCAGCAGGACATGCGCGAGCACGATTGGCGCGCTGACCCGGAGCGTCCCGCTCGGCACCGAAGCGCCCGAGGCGACGGCCTGCTCCGCCTCGCCGATCTCGGCGAGCGGCCCCTGGGTGCGGTCGTGCAGTGCGCGTCCTTCCGGGGTAAGGCGCAAGGTCCGCGATCCCCGGTCGATCAGCCGCACGCCGAGATGCGCTTCGAGTTCGGCGACCTTGCGCGACAGCGTCGCCTTGGGGCGGCGGGCCGCGCGACTGGCCAGGCCGAAGCCGCCGTGAATCGCCACGAGGTTGAAATCGGCAAGCGCGGCGAGATCCATGGATGTTCCGTTTTCGAGACGATGCGTTCCGATCATGGCATCTTCTCCGCGTTATCGGAACGTCTATCTTGCATCCAGCGACGACGAGGTCCTCTCGACGGCCAAGGAGATACGACATGACGATATTGGTAACCGGCAGCACCGGCACCATCGGCACGCAGGTGCTGGCGTTCCTCGACGGGCACGGCGCCGAGGTCCGCGCGCTGACGCGCACGCCGGAGAAGACGCAATTTCCCGCCGGCGTCACCGCCGTGCAAGGCGATCTTTCCGATATCGACAGCGTCCGCGCCGCGCTGCACGGCGTGACCACGCTGTTCCTGCTGGTGCCGAACGCGCCCGACGAACTGACTCAGGCGATGCTGACGCTCGACGCCGCGCGCGCGGCCGGTGTGACCGGGATCGTCTATCTGTCGGTGTTCAAGGGCGAGGCCTATGCCGACGTGCCGCATTTCGCGAGCAAGATGACCGTCGAGCGCATGATCCACGCCGCGGGGCTGCCCGCCACGATCCTGCGCCCGGCCTATTTCATCCAGAACGACCTGCGGCAGAAGGACGCGCTGCTGGGCGGCGGCGTATACGGCATGCCGATCGGCGACAGGGGCATTTCGATGGTCGATATCCGCGACATCGGCGAAGCCGCCGCCGGGGAACTGCTGCGCCGCGAACGCGCAGGCGCACCCCTGCCGCACGAGACGTACGAGCTGGTCGGCCCCGATGTCTTCACCGGCGAAACGATCGGCGCACTGTGGAGCGACGTGCTCGGGCGGCCGATCGGTTTCGCCGGCAACGACCTGGATGTGCTCGAACAACGATTGAAGGCCTTCGGCCCGGCTTGGCTCGCCTACGACATGCGGCTGATGATGCGCCGCTATCAGGAGGACGGCGCCGTCGCCACCGATGCCGAGATCGCGCGTCTTGCGACCCTGCTGGGGCACGCGCCGCGGTCGTATCGCGATTTCGCCGAGGCGGCCGCCGCGGCATGGTCGGCGGCCTGAGCGATCGACTCGGCGGCGAGGTCGACCGTATGGGGGGCGTCGACTACCCGACGCCCCTAGCATGCGCGCGGCGGACGCGGTGTGGCAGCGCGCCCAAGCCGCCCGAGCCGAAGGTCGCTCGGGCATCTACGGCCGGTCAGACCGGTGCTCCAGCCGCGCGGGCGATCGCGGCGAACTGGTCGCCTGTCGCCCAAACCGAGCCGAGTTGTATCAGCGCGAACGCCGCGAGCATCGACGGAAAGGGCCACCAGAGCCGACCGCCGCGAAGATCGATGAATATGGCGAGCGCGAGGACGAGCTCGATCGTCCAAAACGCCCACGTCAATGCGCCGCTCAATCCATGGACGGCCGGAATCCGCTGCGCGTAGAGACGCCCCAATGCCGGACCGAGCCCGATCAGGACGGTCGAGCCCATCAGCCTGGCGTGCAACTGCCGGTGGCGGCGAAACCAAAGGCCCGATCCGTAAGCCGCGACGAACAGAGTGAGGAACCCGATGTCCAGGAAGACGAGGCTCAGGCGCAGGTCGCGCGGAAAGTCCGGGTCGCCGGTGAGTTCGATCCGGACCATGTAGATGCTGGTGGCGATCAGCACGGCGATCAGCGCGAGCGAGATCCAGCCGAGTCGTCGATGCCATCGGTGGAGACCACGTCCGACGAGCAGAGATTGCGCGATCAGCAGGATGACCCAGAGCGTCGATGCGACACCGTGTATGATGTGCCAGAAGTCGTTGCTCAGCGGATCACCGAAGAAGGTTCGCCAGAAACCGGCTACGATCGCCGCGAGCCCGACGAGAAACCAAATATAGGCATTGCCCCGTCTTGCCATGCTGAGCCCCCCGCCAAGCGCACTCTAGCACGGCGACACCAACCGTCCTATCGGGCGGGCCGAACGACGACGATATGCAAGGCGAGCGGGGCTTCGCGAAGCCTTGGCGGAGACGGACGGATTCGAACCGTCGGTGCCGATTGCTCAGCACGGCGGTTTAGCAAACCGCTGGTTTCAGCCACTCACCCACGTCTCCGGGTCGGCAGACCGCGGGCTATAGCGGTGACGATCCGACGATACAACCGTCTGTACACGTCCATCCCGTCATCCGTCGCCGCCATCCCCGGCGGCGTTCATTGCGCGGCAAGGCGGTTCGCGGTTAACCAGCATCCAACACCCCGGGGAGCCGCGCACATGAACACCACCACCGCCCGACGCATCGCACTCGTGGCGACGCTCGCGACGTCGTTCGGCCAACCGGCCTGGGCACAAGTGCGCACGATCGACCCGTCGTCCCCGGGGGCGCACACCGATCTCGCGCCGGCCGGTAGCGGACAGCCCGAGACCAGCGGCGGCCCGTCGGCGCCCTCGTCCGCGCAAACCTTCCCCGAGGCCAGCGACACCGCTCCCCCGCCGCCGCCCCCTCCCAGCCGGGACGAACGCACCGCGCCGCCCGCGCTCAACAGCCCGCACGCGCCCGATGCCCAGACCTATCAGAATGACGACGTGATCGGCGCCGCCGAGAATGTCTTCGGTCGCGGCGCGGAGGGGCTCGCCAAGATGATCGAGCATATCCTCAAGGACCAGGGCCGTCCTACCGCCTATATCGCGGGGCGCGAGGTCAGCGGCGCGATCGGGCTCGGGCTGCGCTACGGCTCGGGCGTGCTGCATCACCGGATCGAGGGTGACAAGCCGGTCTACTGGACCGGGCCGTCGCTCGGGTTCGATCTCGGCGGCAACAGCTCGAAGGAGTTCATCCTCGTCTACAATCTGTACGACAGCCAGGACCTCTATCATCGCTTTCCCGCCGCCGAGGGCACCGCCTATGTGATCGGCGGCTTCACCGCGAGCTATCTGCGCCGCGGCGACATCGTGCTGATCCCGATCCGGCTTGGCGTCGGGCTGCGGCTGGGGGCGAATCTCGGCTATATGAAGATCACCAGCCAGTCGAAGCTGCTGCCCTTCTGATCGCCGCCGCTCGCTAGGGCCGGCGGCGCACCGGCACCGGTGCGTTGCAGAGGTCGACGCCGCCGGCGGGCCGCACGAAAAAGGCGTCGCGGCGATTGGCCCGCGCATCGAGATAGGCGGCAAAGGCGGGGGCGTCGCTGCGCATCACCTCGAAGCGCGGGCGCTCGCCCGGCGGCATGTCGGCGGCGAGGCGGACTCGTCTGATCGCGGTGCGCTGCTTGGCATCGGTGTAGAAGCCGAGATCGCCGGTGCCGCGCGGCAGGGCGGTCATCGCGGCGATCCCCTCGACGACGCGGCCGACCAATGCGATGTTGCGATCGAGATGGCGTGGCGCCTGGCCGATCACCGCATAGAGTTCGGCGCCGTCGCCGGTATCGGGCGGCATGTCGCGGCCGACCCCGACCATTCCGTAGCAATGCGCCAGCCACGCCGCGTGGGCATCGTCCGCCACCGGCCAGCCGTCGCTAAAGCCGACCCGCTCGGCATAGGCGTCGCGGGCAGACAGGGGATGCAGGGGGAGCCCGGCCAGCGGCCGCTCATATTCGGCGGGCGGATGCGCGACGACTCCCGCGGGCAGCGGCCGATGCCCGTCCGCGCCGGCCCATTGCACGACATAATTGTCCTGCACCCGCTCGATGAAGCCGCCGTCGAACCAGCCGGCGCGCACGAGCGCGCGGATATTGGCGACGTGGACTGGTGCGAATCCGGGCGCGAGCTCGATCGCCACCTGCCCGCCGCCGGCCAGATCCATGATCAGCAGGGAGTCGGGCGCGACGGACCGCCAGGCCGCTTCAGGCGCGGCCGACACGATCTCGCCGGGTGACCGGGATGCGCTCGACGGCGGCGCGGCGGGTGGCGCCGCGCCCGCCAGCACGAGTTGCAACAGGGCGAGCGAAAGCAGGGTTTTGCGCATATCCCGATGCTGCCACAGGCAGCGCGCTTGCGGAAGCGGCCCGATGCGGTTAGTCGCGCCGCAACGGAGCGGTGGCCGAGTGGTCGAAGGCGCACGCCTGGAAAGTGTGTAAGGGTCCAAAGCTCTTCGTGGGTTCGAATCCCACCCGCTCCGCCAATTTTTCGAGGCGTCATCGTCGCTCGGGACGATGTAACGCGCCGTCAAAGTCGGCGCCGCATATGACCGGGGCGGCGGGTTGTCACCGCCCCGGCCAGACGGATCAGACGCCCGCGTGGAGCGAATGCTTGAGGTCGCGGATCTCGTCGTGGCCCGCCTTCACGATGACGTAGGCTTCGTCGATATCGGCCATCGTCGCGGGGCTGACCTCGCGGTCGCGCTGGGCGTCCTCGAACTTGTGCTTGATGTGGTCCTCGCCGGCCTCGACCTGGTCGACGATCGTCGTGTCGTCGCTCGACATGCTGTTGCGCAGGTTGAGGAACAGGCGGTGCGCGCCGGCGAGCAGCGTGCCGTCGTCCTCGGGCGTGCCGCCGAGCGCGCGGACCGCACTCTGCAGGCGGGTCGTCAGCTGCTGGCGCTCCGCGCCGCGGCGCAGGAAGATGTCGGTGAAGCGCGACCCGGAGGCCTCCTTCGCGGCCTGGGTATAGCCGTCGGCGCTGTCGATCACGGTCTCGATCAGCGAATTGAGGATCTTGATGTCATAGTCGGCGCTCATGATATTTTCCTCGTCTCAAAGAGACTGGCCCAACGCCCCGCGGCTGGTTCTGGGCCCGTATCAAAAGCTTAGTCTAGCCGTCGCGCGTCGCGCGGCGCCGGCGCTCAACGGTTGTAGCGACGGACCACCGACACCGAGAATTTCGGGACGAGCGCGCAGTCTTCCGGCGCGGTGCCGTAGGCGGCGTGATCGAGGCAGTTGGCGGCGGAGGCGAAGTTGGCGGCGATGGCCGCGCGGACGATGCCGTTGTCGCGCATCGCCGCATCGATCCCGCCGCCGTCCGCCGAGGTGGTGATATCGCGATCGAAGAGCTGCTGGCCATTGTCGATCCGGACGAGCCGGTAATGCAGCGACGCGGTCGCGCTGTTGTGCGTGGCGATGCGGAAGGGCGTATGGACGCCGAGCCACGTCACGACGAGCCGGAAACGCGCATCGGCGGGATTGGCGGGCGCGAGGTTCATCCGCTCGAAGCTCTCGCGCAGCGCGGCGTTGACGCTCGATCGCTTGGCCGAGGCGATGAAATTGAGCGCCGAGCTGCCGACCGTCGTCGGCAGGCCGTCGATCTCGCCGACCTGGACGCGGTGATACAGCGGATGCGTCGCCGCCACCGGTCGCGGCGTCTCGGGCGAGAAGGGCAGCCCGATCGCGACCAGCGGAATGTCGTCGGGCGCGGCGGCGGCGGCCGTGGCGATCAGCATCGCGGTCGCGGAGAGAAGCGGGAAGCGCATGAACGCGACGGCTAGCGGACACGCGTAAAGCCGGGATTAACGCGCCCGTCCCGTCGACCCGGGCCGGCGGGAGATCAGATCGTACCGACCCACCGTCGGCCCGGCTCGACCCGGGGTCCCGCTCCTCCATACCTGGACGGAAGCGGGACCCCGGACCACGTCCGGGGCGACGGTAGCCATGTCATCCCGCGCTAGGCTTTGGCCCTCGCGATATAACCGTCGACGACACCGGGGAGCAATTCGAGCGGCACGCCGCCGGTCTTGATGACGACGTCGTCGAAGTCGGCGAGATCGAACTTGGCGCCGAGCGCCGCCTTAGTCTTGTCGCGCAGGCGGACGATCTCGTTGTGTCCGGTCTTGTAGCCGCAGGCCTGCCCCGGCGAGGCGCAGTAGCGATCGGTCTCGCTGGTCATCGCGTCCTTGCCCTTGCCACTCTCGGTCGAAAGGAAGTCGACCGTCTTGTCGCGGCTCCAGCCCATCGCGTGAAGTCCGGTGTCCGCGACCAGCCGGCACGCACGGAACTGCTGCGCCTGGAGATAGCCCAGGCGGCTGAACGGATCGTCGTCGTAGAGCCCGCTCTCGTCGACAAGCTGCTCGGCATAGAGCGCCCAGCCCTCGACGAAGGCGTTGAAGCCCATCAGCGAGGTGATCGTCGGGATCTCGGCATGATGCTCGGCGAGATAGCCGAGCTGCCAGGTGTGGCCGGGGATGCCCTCGTGCGCCGTCAGCGTCGCGAGCTGGTATTTGGGCCAGAGGTTCGTCGTCTTGAGGTTGACGTAGTAGATCGCCGGACGCGATCCATCGAGCGCTGCGGGGTTCATATAGCCGAGCGCGGCGCCGTCCTGGATGTCCGGCGGCACGCGCTTCACCGTCACGTCGGCGCGCAGGGCGAGCTTGCTGATCTTGGGCATCAGCGGGCGGATCGCGGCGATCTTGCCGTTGAGATAGGCGATCAGCTGCGCGCGGCCCTCGTCGGTATTGGGGAAGAGGAACTTGGGGTCCTTGTTGAGCGCGGTGACGCGCTCGCCGACGGTACCCGTCGTCATCCCCTGCGCTTTCAGCAGCGCATCCATCCGCGCCTTGATCTGCTCGTTCTGCGCGAGGCCGATGCGGTGGACCTCCTCGGGCGTCTGCGTCGTCGTGGTGCCGAGGCGGAGCGCCCAGCGGTAATAGGCGTCGCCGTCGGGCAGGCGCTGGACGCCCGCGGTCATCGGCGCGTTGGCGGTGGCGGCGGCGAACGCCGCAATCTGGCGATCGAGCGCGGGATAGACCGCACCGTCGACGATCTTGGCGGCACGACCCGACCAATCGCCGGCGATGCCGAGCTTCTTCGTCTGCTCGCCGAGATAGGTGACGAGGCGCTGCTGTGCGGCGGGCGTCGCGCGGAACTGCTTGAGCTGGCCGAGCGCGTTCTCGGCGATGAAGCGCGGCGGCATCACGCCGATCGCGGCATCCTCGCGGATGCGCACCGCTTCCTGGTCGACCTGCCGCGCGAACGCGGTGGTGCGCGCCAGATAGGCCTCGGCGTCGCTCGCATTGGCGATCTTGTGCGCGGTGGCGAGGAATTCGGGCACGCCCGAGACCGCACCGTTCTGCTGGCTGACTACATAGGGGCCGGTGCCGCCCTGGAAGCCGGCGGCGGCGCCACCGCCATATTTGAAGGCGGTGCCGTCGATCCCGCGCTCGGTCGCGTAGCGCACCGTGTCATAGAGCGTCTGGTCGCGCATCGTGAGGCCCGCGCGGTTCACGCGGAGGAGGCGCGCATGCATCGATCGAATCTGCGCGTCGGCCTTGGCGATGCCGGCGGACGAACTGTCCGACAGCTGCGACTTGAGCGCGGCATGCGCGCCGTTGTCCAGCCCGAGCTGGCTCGCGCTTTCGGGCGAAAGCAGGAACAGCTCCTCGGCGAAGCTCGCGAGCAGCGGCGCGAGCGTGTCGCCCGTAATCGCCTTCGCGAACGCGTGGCCCGGCATCAGCGCGAAGGCGCCGCCGGCAAGCGTGGTGCCGAGCAGGCCGCGGCGATCGATCATGGTCATCTCTTCCCCTTGGGCGCCGATCGCCGAACGGCGACGCGCGATGGGGCACAGTCGGCAATTTCGGACGGCGCCGCAAGTACGGCCGCAAGGCGTTCGCGGCGGTTCGTCGAAAAAGCGACGCGGCGCATCAGCGCTGCGTGACGACGGGCACGAACATATAGCCTTCGTTGCGCACGGTGCGGATCAGATCCTCGCCGCCATCGTGCCCGGCGAGCTTGCGGCGCAGGCGGCTGACCTGCACGTCGATCGCGCGGTCGTAATGCTCGCTCTCGTGCCCCGTCGCGTAATCGAGCAGTTGGTCGCGGCTCAGCACGCGGCGCGGATGCTCGACGAACGCGCGCATCAGCCGGAATTCGCTGTCGGACAGCGCGACCATCGCCTGCCGCGGATCGGTCAGCGTGCGGCCGATCAGGTCGATCGACCAGCCGATGAAATGCGACAACCCGTCGCGCGACCGCTCGCCATCGGCGATCGCGACCGCTTCCGACGCGCCCGCCACCTTGCCCTCGCGCCGGCGCAGCACGGTCCGGATGCGCGCAAGCAGCTCGCGCGGATTGCACGGCTTGGCGAGATAGTCCTCGGCGCCCATCTCGAGCCCGACGATCCGATCGATGTCGCTGCCGACAGCCGACAGCATGATCACCGGCGGCGCATCGCTACCTTGCAGCTTGCGGAGCGCGGAGAGCCCGTCCTCGCGCGGCATCATCACGTCGAGCACGATCAGGTCGTAGCGCCGGCGCTGCAGCTTCTCGCGCATTTCGTGCGGATCGGCGGCGGTGTCGGTGCGATAGCCGTGCTTGTCGAGGAAGGACGAGATCAGCGTACGGATACCCGCATCGTCGTCGACGATCAGGATGTGCGTCGCAAGGTCCATGTGGAGGAGGATGGCGTTCATCGCGCGGCTTTGCCAGCCCCGCGTTGCGCGCAGATCGCAATGCGGTCGCGGTGCGACGCAGATCGACACACATCGCAACATTCGGCGGCGCGGGCGACATCCGCACGCAAGGCGGCCCGGCTATCGCATCGATCGACCGAAGAGGGATCGATACGATGCCAAGCCAGCCCGCACCCATGCTCGCCGCGATCGGCGGCCCGACCGCGATATGCGTCGTCGCGCTGATCGGGCTGGTCGCGCTGCTGGCGACCGGCCGCATCCGGTGGCGGTGGGGCGCGATGATGTTCGTCGGCGGCTGCCTGGTATTCTGCGGCGAGGCGATCGCCGACAGCCTGCAGACCGCCATCGCCATCAGCTCGTGACATGGGCACGGCCCGGCCGGGACGCGCGCATCGCACCGCGTGACGGCGGGGCCGTCATCGTGGCATATCGCGCCGCATGAGCCTGTTTCGCCGCACCCTGCCTTGGCGCGAGCCGCCGATCGTGTTCCAGATCCTCGTGCTGCTGCTCGCCGGGCTGGTCGTCGCGCAGCTGGTGACGTTGCTGCTCACGCTCGTCCTGCCACCGGCCCCGCCGACGCAGCACAGCTTCGAGGATGTCGTCGCGGCGTTGGATGGCGGGGACGGCGCGGGGCACCTGTCGCGTACCGAACAATCGGGGCCGCCCGAAATACGCGGCCCGGGATGGTTCACCTCCACCCAGTCGCAGCATCAACTGGCGACGATGCTCGGCGCGCGCGACGACGATGTGCGGCTCGCCTTCTATGCCCCCCTGCCCTTCGCGGGGATCACCGCGCCGCCATCGCGTCCCATGCTGCCGATCCGGCCGATCGCCTGGCAGGTATGGCCCGAACCTCTGCAGCCGATGGGCGACATGCAAGCGCGCCTCATCCCCGCGACCCTGATGGTGGAGGGGCCGGGCTTTCCAGGCGGTGGGCCGGTCGGCGCTCCGCCCGGCGGCGGCTTCCGCGACCGCCAGTCCTCCGGCGACGGGACTCGGCGCGGCGATGACCAGCGCGGCGGCCAGGGCGGCGACCACGGCCGGGACCCAGGCGGCTCGCTGCGCGGCGACGTCGGTCGCACCGGTCGTTTCGCATCGCCATCCGATCTCGATCACCAGCCGGTTGGCCCCTATGCGCGCGACGACGATGGCGCCCCGCGTGTCGCTCCGCTCGGCGACCGCGCGGACGCTCTGCACAGCGGCACGCAGATCGAGGGCACCAGCGTGCCGGCGCCGCCTGCAAAGCCACAGGCGGACATCGCGCCGGCCCCCGCGCTTACGGCCACCGCACCCGCATCTGCGCCCGCCTCCGATCGACGAGATGCCCAGGCGCGTGATTCTGCGGCAGCCCCTGTCGTGCCCGACATCGCCGCGACACCGCCCAGATCGTCCAGCAGCGAGGCCGCGAACCAAGCGATGCAGACGCCCCGCGCGCTGCCGATCGCACCGCCGCCCCGCGCGCTGTTCGGTCTCGCACCGGCCCCGTTCGTCGAGGGCGATTTCGTCGCTGCGCTGCGTCTGCCGAATGGCCGCTGGGCCGTCGTCCAGCCCGTCGCCGAGGGTTTTCCCAACGCCTGGCAACGCCGCGTCATCCTGTGGTTCGCGATCGCCTTCGCGCTGGTGGCGCCGGTCGGCTGGCTGTTCGCGCGCCATATCGTACGCCCGCTCGCGCGCTTCACCGCCGCCGCCGAGCAACTCGGCCGCGATCCCTCCGCGGCGGCCGTGGCGCTCGAGGGCCCTGCGGAGATCGGCCGCGCCGCGCGCGCGTTCAACGTCATGCAGAACCGGCTGCGCAGCTTCGTCGACGATCGCACCGCGATGGTCGGCGCGATCAGCCACGATCTGCGCACCCCGCTCACCCGCCTGCGCTTCCGCATCGAGGAGGTGGAGGACGATGCGGTGCGCGAAGGCATGAACGACGAGGTCGCCGAGATGGAGGCGATGATCAGCTCGGTGCTCTCTTTCATCCGCGACGCATCGACCGCCAACGTGCGCGAACGGCTCGATCTCGGCACGCTGATGGAAGACGTCGCGCAGGATGCGATGATGATCGGCAGCGACGTGACGGTCGAACGTACCGCGTCGGCCCCCGTCGAGATCGACGTGCTGGGGATGCGCCGGCTGCTCACCAACCTCGTCGAGAATGCGGTGAAATACGGCCAGCGCGCGCGCATCCGCCTCGCTGTCGACGACGATGCCGCGATCGCCGAGATCATGGACGACGGCCCCGGCGTGCCCGAGGACGAACTCGAGCGCGCGTTCGAACCCTTCTACCGCGCCTCCAACGCGGCGGCATCGGGCAAGGAGGGCAGCGGCCTCGGCCTCGCGGTCTGCCGCTCGATCGCGCGCGCACATGGTGGCGACGTCCGGCTGTTGCGCTCGGCAGAGGGCTTCTCGGCCGAACTGCGGCTGCCGCTCGCCTACGATACCAGCCGGATCGCCGCATGAGGCGCGCCCGGTCGCGACCTGAAACGAACTGACATCCGACGGACTCATTGGCGCGGCAATCGGAACGCCGAGCAATGGAGATGACGATGGCGAAGCGACCGGTAGGCCGTGCGAAATGCGCTTTGGGAAAGCACACGCCGCGCTGCCCGAGCGAAACCGCGGATCAATCGATCCGGCGCGACACCTGCCGCTACTGCCACCAGCCGATCCTGCGCACGCAGGCGACGCGGATCTGGTTCCTATCGTCCAGCCTCGCCTGACGCTCAGACCGCGCGGCGACTCCACCCCGGCGACGGCGGATGGTGCAGCCGCGCTTCGGGGATCAGCCGGCGGATGCGCGCGGCGAAATGGCGTAGCGAGACCTCGTCGCGGCTGAGCGGGCCGACGGTGAAGCCGGGCGACGCCATCCCCGCCTGCACGCGCGCGACCAGATCGGTGTCCTCGGCATTGACCTGCCGGTTGATTCGCCAGTTGAGATAGCGCGCCGCACGCATCTCCCTTCTATCGTCCGGTAGCGCATAGCTGATCTCGCGGATCAGCGTCTCGGTCGGCGAGACCGGCAGGAACTGCATGAAATCGACCTGATCGGGATAGATGTCGAACGCGAAATTGGGCCAGAGCTTGAAGTAGGTCCACAGCCGGCGGCGTTCGGGCGGCAGGTGCGCGACGTCGGGCAGCAGCGCCAGATAGGCGCGCTCGGACGGGTTGGCGGACGGACGATCGACCAGCGGCCCCCACATCTTGTCGACCCATTCGGACGCCTCGACGCCGTAGCCGTCGCCCATCAACCGCTTGAGCCCGGGATGCGCGACCTGGATGTGCAGCCCGTCCGAATAATTGTCCGCGATGTTCTTCCAGTTGACCACGCGTGACCGCAGCGTCACCCGCCCGAGCGCGCGCAGATCCTCGAACCGATAGGGCGCGATCTCCTCGACATAGGGCGCCATCATCTCCGCCACCGATGGCCCGCCGCCCTCCAGCCGCACGAAGACGAAGCCGGCGAACACCTCGAGCTCGATCGGCGGCAGGCGCAGGCCGGCGAGGTCCGCCGCGTCGTAGCTCGCGCGGCGCGGTACGCCGGTCAGCCGACCGTCGAGCGCATAGGTCCAGGCATGATAGGGGCAGACCAGCCGCTGCGCGCAGCCGCTGGCGCCATCGACGATCCGCGCGCCGCGGTGGCGGCAGACATTGGCGAAGGCATTGAGCCCGCCCGCCTCGTCGCGCGCGACGACGATGCTCTCGCCGAGAAAGTCGAGCGTGTGCCAGTTGCCCGCCCTGGCGACGTCGCTGACGTGGCAGACGATTTGCCACGACGGCCGCAGCACGCGCGCGGCCTCGACCTGGAAATATTCGGGATCGCGGTAGATCCACGCGGGCAGGCTCCAGCCTGCTTGCGCGTCGCCTTCGGTCTCGGTGGCGGGGCGGCCGACCATGCGCGTCTCCTCGACCCGTGATTGACAATGGTGCGGACGATAGGCCTGATCGCGTCTCCGGCCAACCGGCCGACGACCGACGGGTAACGGGGGATCCGCATGGCCGAAACCGACGCCGGCCCGATCCCGATCGCGCAGCGCGTGCGCACGCTGGGGCTCCCCGCCTGCATCGCGCTGATCGTCGGCAACATGATCGGATCGGGCGTGTTCCTGCTCCCCGCAAGCCTCGCGCCCTACGGCTGGAACGCGGTGTTCGGCTGGCTCGCCGCGATCGCGGGCGCGATGTGCCTGGGCGCGACCTTCGCGGCGCTGGGCAGGGCGATCCCGCGCGCGGGCGGGCCCTATGTGTTCACGCTCGAGGCGTTCGGCCCGTTCGTCGCGTTCATGGTCGCGTGGAGCTATTGGGTGTCGCTGTGGGTCGGCAATGCCGGCGTCGCGATCGGCGCGATCAGCTATCTGAGCGTGCTGGTGCCCGGCGTCGCGAAGATACCGGGGCTCCCCGCCTTCGCCACCTGCGCGCTTACCTGGCTGCTGGCCGGCGTCAACTGCCTGGGCACGCGATCGATGGCGCGGATGCAGATCGCGACGACCATCTTCAAGCTGGTGCCGCTCTTCGCCGTGATCGCCATCGCCGGCTGGATGCTGCGCGGCCACGGCGCGGCGAACGTGCTGCCCTTTCGCGCGCACGACATCACCCCCTCGCGGATCAACGCGTGCGCGGCGCTCGCGCTGTGGGGGCTGCTCGGCGTCGAATCCTGCACGGTCGCGGCGGATTCGGTGCGCGATCCGGTGCGGACGATCCCGCGCGCGACGCTGATCGGCACCGCCGCGACGGGGCTGATCTACCTACTGGTCTGCTCCGCGACGACGCTGCTCACCGATCCGGCTGCGACCGCGCGATCCGACGCGCCGATCGCCGACTTCGTCGCGGCGCATCTTGGCGCCGGGGCGGGCCTCGCCGTCATCGGTTTCGCGGTGATCAGCGCGGTGGGGGCGCTCAACGGCTATATCCTGCTGCAGGGCGAACTGCCCTTCACCATGGCGCGATCCGGGGCGTTCCCACGCTGGATGGGGCGGCTCTCGCGGCGCGACACGCCGGTCAACGCGCACATCGCGGCGGCCGGGCTGCTGACGATCGTGCTGCTGCTCAACTATACGCGCTCGATGGCGCAGCTCTTCACCTTCCTGGTGTTGCTCGCGACCGCGGCCAATCTGATCGCCTATCTCGCCTGCTCGCTCGCCGCGCTCAAGCTCAGCGCGAGCGGCCGGATGCCGGCTGGCGCCGCACTGCGCATCCTATTCGCGCTGGCCGCGCTGTTTTCGGCCTGGACGCTGTGGGGCGCGGGCATCGACGCGCTCGGCTGGGGCGCCGTGCTCACCCTGGCCGGCCTGCCGCTCTACGCCTGGATGCGCCGAACGCGGTCGGCCGAACGCCTCGCGGCCTGACCGATCATTCGAATTTGCCGATCCGCCTGCGCGCTTCCCGCATACGCGCCGTTCAATTCGTCTCGAAAGGCCACTGATTATTGTGCGTAGCGGCACAGCATCGGGCCTGTTGCCAAAATAGCGCGTGTCCCGTTTCACCATACCGTGTCTTCAATCGCGCTTGACGACGGCGCTTCGGTTCATCATTCTTAGGCAACGGAAACAAAGCGTACCGAAGTATCGGACGCGGTACGGTCACGGCGCGGCTCGCATAGCTGTCGTCATGGCCAGCAGGAGGGGATGACATCATGCAGTCCAAGAATCACATGCGCGCGATCGCGTCCGGCGCGGCGCTCGTGCTGGCGCTGCAGGCATCGGCCGCTTTCGCGCAGTCGGCGGCCAGCCCCGCGCCGAGCGCATCGCCCTCGCCCGCCGCGATCCCGTCGTCCGACGCGCCGCGCAGCGTCGACGAGATCGTCGTGACCGCGCAGAAGCGCACCGAGAATCTGCAGAACGTCCCGATCGTGGTGACCACGGTGGGCCGGCAGCTGCTCCAGGATACCGGCGTCAAGGACATCAAGGACCTGGCACTGCTCGCGCCCGGCCTGCTCGTCACCTCGACCAGCAGCGAGGCGTCGACGACCGCGCGCATTCGCGGCATCGGCACGGTCGGCGACAATCCGGGCCTCGAATCCTCCGTCGGCATCGTGATCGACGGCGTCTATCGCCCGCGCAACGGCGTCGGCTTCGGCGATCTCGGCGACGTCGAGCGGATCGAGGTGCTCAAGGGACCGCAAGGCACACTGTTCGGCAAGTCGGCGACCGCGGGCGTGATCAACATCATCACCGCCGCGCCCAAGGACAAGTTCGGGATCAGCGCGGATCTGGAGGGCGGCAATTACGGTGCGATCGGCGGATCGGCCGAAGTGACCGGGCCGCTGACCGACGATCTCTCGGCCAGCCTCTATGTCGCCGATCGCCAGCGCGGCGGCTATTTCGACGTCGATACCGGCCCCGGCCCGCGCACCGCCAAGCACGACACCAACCGCAATTTCTACACCGGGCGCGGCCAGCTGCTGTTCCGCCCGACCGACACGTTCAAGCTGCGCGCGATCGCCGACTTCTCGCAGCGCAAGGAGAATTGCTGCATCGCGGTGATCACGCGCGCCAGCGAGGGCAATCTGGCCAACGGTCTCGTTGCGGGGCTCGGCGGCAACGATGGCGATCCGGCGCATCCCTATGACCGCAACGCCTATGCCAACCGCCCCGACAAGCAGAACATCCGCGACGGCGGCGTCTCGCTGCAGGCGGACTGGGATGTCGGCCCGGGCACGCTGACCTCGATCACCGCCTATCGCGACTGGAAGACCAAGGGCGGCTTCGACGCCGACTTCTCGACCGCGGACATCGACTATCTGCCCGACGACAACCGCAATTCGACGCGCTTCCGCACGTTCAGCCAGGAGACGCGCTACGGCGGCACGACGGGCAAGCTCGATTTCGTCGTCGGCGGCTTCTTCTCGCACGAGAAGCTCGACCAGAACACCAGCATCCTCGTCGGCGACGACTTCAATCCTTATCTCAACGGGCTCTTCAAGGCGCTGGTGCCGTCCTTCCTCTACGGCCTGCCGATCTTCCCGTCGGCCGGCGGCACGATCGATTACACACCGGGATCGGGCCAGGTCGATCGCTATCGCCAGACCGACAACACCTATGCGCTGTTCACCAACGAGACGCTGCACTTCACCGACAAGCTGAGCTTCAACGGCGGCTTCCGCTATTCGATCGACGTGAAGAGCCTCAACCAGTTTAGCAACAACATCGGCGGCGGCGCGGCGTGCGCGGCAGCGAACAACGGCTTTGCCGCGATCGGGCCTTTCCTCGCAGGGCTGCTGGCGAAGATCGACGCGACCGAATGCCTGCCCTTCCTGAGCCCCGGCTACAATAATTTCACCAATCATCAGCACGAGACCGAACACGCGCCGACCGGCACCGCCAAGCTGGTCTACCGCCTCAACCCGCAACTGCTGCTCTACGCCTCCTATGCGCGCGGCTATAAGGCGGGCGGCTTCAACCTCGATCGCGTCACCTGCCAGGTCGGCGACGACGGCTGCGCGCCCGGCACCGCCGCGGTGACCACGCCGATCCGCGACACCAGCTTCAAGGCCGAGACCAACAACGCGTTCGAGATCGGCGAGAAGGCGACGTTGTTCGACCGCAAGCTGCTGTTCAACGTCGCCGTCTTCTACCAGGATTATTCGCACTTTCAGCTCAACACCTTCAACGGCCTCGTGTTCGTGGTCGATTCGATCCCCAAGGTCATCAGCAAGGGCGTCGACGCCGATTTCGTCTGGTTCGCATCGCCCAAATTGAGCTTCCAGGGCGGCATCACCGTCGCGGACACGCGCTACCATCTGAACGACGCGCAGCTCGCCGATCTCGTCCACAAGACCGAGTTCCAGGGATCGAACCATTCGCGCCTGTCGCTGGCGCCGCTCTATTCGGCGTCGCTCGCGGGCACGTTCACGCAGCCGATCGGCGACGACTACAAGGCGCGCTTCAACGTCGGCGCCAAATATTCGTCGCGCTACAATACCGGCTCCGATCTCGACCCGGGCAAGGAGCAAAAGGCCTATGTGCTGGCCAACGCCCGGCTCGGTTTCGGCCCCAAGAACGACCGCTGGAGCGTCGAAGTGTGGTCGGAGAACATCCTCAACACCAAGTATAAGCAGGTGGCGTTCGACTCGGGCTTCCAGAACGTGCCCGAGAATTCGAACGGCGTGCTCGACGCCTTCCTCGGCGCGCCGAGGACCTACGGCGGGACGCTGCGCCTACGCTATTGATCGTAAGAGTCGCCCGGTCTCAAGGAGGATCGGGCGGTTCGGCGATCAGGCCGCCCAGGCGGCGATGTCGTCCTCGAGCCCGATCAGCGCCAGGCCGTGCGCGATCGAGGTGAGTTCCGCGCCGCTGTCGATCGCGTCTTCTCCGAAGCGATCGACGAAGATGCGGCGGATGCGCGGGATCAGCGAGGTGCCGCCGGTCAGGAACACGCGGTCGATCTCCGACGCATCGACACCGGCTGCGGTCAGCGCCTTGTCGACCGTCGCCTCCATCCGCGCGACGTCGTCCGCTATCCACGTCTCGAACGCGTCGCGCGTCAGCACCGCCTCGATCGCCAACCCGCCCCCCTCGAACGCGAACGTCGTCGTCTCGCCCTGCGACAACGCACGCTTGGCGCGGCCGACGGCCTCGTAGAGCGGATAGCCGAGCTCCTTCTCGATCACCGCGATCATCCGCCCGATCGCTTCGCCGTCGATCGCGGCGCGGCGCAGCCGTTCGAGCTCGGCGAGCGTCTTGGGCGTGCGCATCAAGGCGAGCCGCGACCAGTCGGCGAAATCGGCGAACCAGCTGCGCGGTATCTCCAATATCTTGTCGAACGATCGATACTGCCCGCCCTTGCCGAGCAGCGGCAGCACGAGCCTGTCGAGGATACGGTAGTCGATGCGGTCGCCCGCGATGCCGATGCCGGCATGACCGAGCGGGACGCAGCGCCTGCCCGCGCCCGCCGCCTCGACGCGGACCACGGAGAAGTCGCTGGTGCCGCCGCCGAAATCGGCGACCAGGATCGTCGCGGGCTCGGCCAGCCGCGCGGCATAGCCGTAGGCGGCGCCGAGCGGCTCGTAGACATAGTGGATCTCGGCGCCGAACTTCGCGAACATCGCGTCATAGCGTTGGCGCGCGATCGCCGGATCGGGCCGGCCGCCGGCATATTCGACCGGACGGCCGACGACGACCCGCTGTGGCCGATCGTCGAGCCGGCCGCCGGCATGCGCGACCAGCCGCTCGAGGAACAGCCTGCCGAGCTCCTCGAAGCGGAAGCGCTTGTGGAACACCGACGCGGTCTCGAAGCTCGCGCTCGCCGCGACCGTCTTGAACGACTGGATGAAACGGCTTTCCTCGGGATCGTCGAGATATTCGGCGATCGCCCACGGCCCGGCCTCGGACGCGAGCCCGCCGCGCACAGCCTCGTCCTGCCAAAAGCACAGCGCCGAGCGGAACACGTCTTCGGGTCCGCGCGGCGCCTCGAAGCCGATCAACTCCGACGTGCCGTCCTGCCCGAGCGCGACCACGGTGTTGGTCGTCCCGAAATCGAGCCCGATCGATCGCCGCGCGTCGGTCACCGCCGGCGCTCAGCCATCGATGCGCTCGACGCGGACCTGCTGGCCGATGAACCGCGCCTGCCCGAACACGGTGAGGAAGCTGATGTCGGTCGCGTCGCGCCCCACGCCGATCCGCACGATGCCCTCCATCGGCGCCAGCCCCGTCGCATCGACGAGGTGCCAGCACCCCGCGAGCCAGACCTCGACGATCGCGTGGAAATCCTGCGGTTCGAGCCGCCACGCATAGGCGCCGACCATCCGCGCGGGGATCCCTGCGGCGCGCGCCATCGCGATCAGCAGATGCGCGAAATCGCGGCACACCCCGCGGTGCGAGACATAGGTGTCCGCCGCGGTCGTATCGACGTCGCTCGATCCCGGCACGTAATCGAGGTGGTTGCGGATCCAGTCTGCCATCGCCTGGATCTTGTCGCCGCCGTCCACCCCGCCGAATTCGCGGTGCACCGCGGTCTCGAATCGGTCCGCCTCGCAGTAGCGGCTGGGGAAGAGATAGGGCACGACCAGCGACGGCAGCAGCTTGAGATCGTCCGCACGGAGCCCGGCGAGAACCACCGGTGCGCGTTCGATGTCGACGATCGCGGTGTAATGCGCGGTGACCCGGCTGATCCCGTGCGCCCACGTCCTGCGCCCCAGGCTCTCGTCCGCGTCGATCGGCCGCATCGGTTCGACGCCGTCGACCACCAGCCGGTCGCTGACCAGTATCTGGTCGTGCATCTGCGCGACTTCGAGCGCGAGCAGCAGGTCGGCGGGGGCCGACAGGCCATAGTCGAGGTGGGCGTCTATCGAGAGGCGCATGGTGGACCGATCTTAGGAGGACGATCCTGGCAGGCGCCGAATCTCGCCGACCGCTTTGCCCGTCCGCGCCGCGGCTCGCAAGCCGCGTCAGCCGCGTGTCGTCGGTGCTCCGCTGTCGGCGAGCGCCTGCTGCAGGCGCGCGATCAGCGCCTCGACGTCGCGCGGTTCGAACACCGCGAACAGCTGGTCGCGATCGAGCAGCCCGTCGAGCCCGATCAGGTCGTAATCGAGCGGCGGCGACGCCTCGCCCTCCTCGACCGCGTCGAGCGAGGCGGTCCAATCCTCCTCGCTCTCGTTGCCGACGAATTCGGGGATCAGGTCCTGCACGTAGAAATCCGCGCCGTCGGTCGCCTGCTTGATCGTCAGCGGCGCGAAGAAATGCGGCTCGTATTTGGCGAAGACGGTGCCCGCGGTCAGCGCGAGGAAGGCGTGGCGATCGATGATCTTCATCGCCCGAACCTATCGATAGACGCGGCGCACCGCCAGCACGATGGCGGCGGTGCGCGACGCTCGTCCAGGAAAGCCTGCCGGCGCCCGCAGACCGCCGTATCCACGTTGACGACCCAGCCGGGAATGTGGCACTCGGCCACCGCATCGCATGCGATCGGCCACCGGACACCGACCGGCCGCCGCACGGCGATAGGCGGGTGTAGCTCAATGGCAGAGCAGAAGCTTCCCAAGCTTACGACGAGGGTTCGATTCCCTTCACCCGCTCCACTATGCCGCTCGCGACGACACCGGTGAGATCCGAGCAGCGCCTGCCTGACGGCGATCCTGAAACGGAGATCGTGCCGGGCGTCCGCGCCGTCACATCCAGCTGCCGCCGTTGACGTTGATCTCCTGGCCCGTGATGTAGCTCGCCTTCTCGGAACACAGGAATTCGCAGGCGTGGGCGATGTCGTCGGGCGTGCCTGGCCGCGGAACCGGGATGTGTTGCGCGATGATCTCGAGCGGCGGCACCTGGCCCAGGCGCTCGCCCTCGCGCGCCATCGGCGTATCGACGAGCGAGGGCGGGATAGTGTTGACCGTGATCCCCCTCGCGCCGAATTCGCGGGCCAGCGATCGGGTCAGGCCGATCACGCCGCCCTTCGACGCGGCGTAATGCGCGCGGTCCTGCGAGCCCGACTGCGCGGCCTGCGACGAGATCGTGACGATCCGACCCCAATTGGCGGCCAGCATGTCGGGCAGTGCCGCCTGTATCGTGTGGAATACGCCGTTGAGGTTGATGTCGATCGTGCGCTGCCACGTCTCGGCCGACATCGTCTCGAACGGCGCGGGCAGCGAGATGCCGGCATTGGCGATCACGATCGTGATCGGGCCGAACGTCGCGCGCACCCGGTCGTAGGCGGCATCGACCTGCGCGCGATCCGAAACGTCGACCTTGCAGGCGAGCACCGTGCCGCCGTCGTCGCGCAGCGTGGCGGCTTCACGCTCGAGCGCCGCCTCCTGCATGTCGAGGATCGCCACGGGGTGGCCATTGGCCGCGAACAGGCGGCTGATACCCAGGCCGATCCCCGATGCACCGCCGGTCACCACCACTATGCGCTTGTCGGACATATTCCTCTCCTTCTCTCGTTATGGATTGCCGACGATCGACATGCCGCCCGTCGCACCAGGCCGCCGCGATCAGAACCGCTTGAGCGTCAGGGTGACGCGCTGGGCGTCGTTGCCGTGATCGAAGGCGGCATCCGAGAATTTGGGCTTCACCAGGCCTTTCAGGGCATCGTTGGAGAAGCCGACATCCTCGGTCGGAAGCCCCAGGAAGTTCGTGTCCGCTTTGCCGTTCGCATTACGATCGTGATAGACGACCGCGGCGTAGCGCCCGGGCGCGACGTCCCGGACGATCACGACGGTCGTGCCCGCCTTCGCGGGGGCATCGCCCGAATATCGGCACGTCCCGAGAAATTCGCGCTCGGTGCAGATCTGGGCGTGGACGCTGCCCTCGTTGCTGCGGACGTTGGCGACGACCACCTCGACCGACGCCGCGGCCATGCCGGCGGTCGCGCCACCGGCGAGCAGGAGCGCGACCGCTACGCCGGCCGACAGGAGGCGCAGCGATCCTGCGGAGGTTCGCATCGCGCGGCCTATCCTACCGGCAGCTTCGCGAGTTCGGCATCGGCCGCATCGAGCGCTTCGGTGGTGAAGAGATCGGGCGCGAATTTTTGCACCGTGCGCAGCGTCATGCCCTTGCCCATGCCGATCCGCGGATCGGTGCTGACGCCCGGAAAATATCTGTCTAGGATCGCCGTGGCAGCGGGATCGGCGATCAGCACCCCGATCTTGGTGGTCGCGGTCGAATACGGCTGTGCCGGCTCGGCCTTGGCGGATTTCTTGCCGAAGCCGAACAGGCTTTTCAGCCCAGCGATCTTCGATTCCTGCTGCACCGCGGGCTTCTCTGGCGCCACGAATCCCTCGGCCGGGGTGAGCGTGAGGTGCATCGCGCCCAATCCGCGGATGATGAAGCTCGGTTCGTATTCGAGCGTGCGTTCGCCCGGCCGCCCATGCTTGGTCTCGTCGAGATCGATATGCGACGTGTGCTCGAGAAACTTTTCGAGAATCACCCGAACTTCCGCGCGCGCGAGCGGCGCACCGACACAGACGTGCGCGCCGCGCCCGAAGGCGAGATGCTCCTTGATCTTGGGTCGATCGAGCAGGAACGCCTGCGGATCGGTCCAGCGGCGCGGATCGCGATTGGCGGCCGCCAGCGCGACCATCACCTTCGTGCCGGCCGGAACCGCCAGCTCGCCGATCCGCGTGTCCCTGCGCGCGATCCGCGCGGTCATCTTGGTCGATCCTTCGAGGCGGAGCACCTCTTCGAGGAACGCCGGGATCAGGCCGGGATCGGCGCGCAGCTGCTGCTGCAGCCCCGGCTGATCGACGATGAAGCGCATCGCGTTACCGAGCAGCTTCGCGCTGGTATCCTGGCCCGCGCCGAACAGGAAGGTCGTCAGCCGGACGATCTCGAGCGCGTCCGGCGTCGAACCGTCGGGATATTTGGCGTTGGACAGTTCCGACAGGATGTCGTCGCGCGGGTTCTCGCGCCGATCGGCGACATATTGCACGAAATAGGTGCCCATGATCACCAGCGGCTGGTTCTGCGACATGAGATCGTCGGCATCGAGGCTACCGGGAGGGGCACCGGCCTCGATCGCCTCCATGAAGAACTGGCGATCGCCGTCGGGCACGCCGAGCAGATCGGCGATCACCATCGTCACGAACGGCGTGGCGATTCCCTTGACGAGCTCGCAGCCGCCGTTCGCCACCGCTCCCTTGACGAGTTCGTCCGAATAATCGGCGATGAACTGCTCGCTCGCCTTGAGCCGCGAGGGTACGAACAGCCGCCCGAGCAGCGCGCGCGAGAAGGTGTGCGGCTTGTCGTCGTAGGCGACCAGCAGATCGCCGCCGATGAACTCGGTGCGGTGCGCCTCGATCTGCGGCGTGATGTCGGACCCTTCGGGCGTGAACGGCAGCTTCGCCGCGGGCCCCGATGGCGCGATCACCGACGAGAAATCCTCGGTGTTCTTGAGCACGCCCAGTATCTCGTCGAACCCCGTCACGAAGACGATGCCGCTGTCCGGATTGCGGTAGATCGGCCCGCGTTCGCGGACCGCCTCGAAATAGGCGTAGGGATCGAGCAGGATCGAATGATCGCTGAAATAATCGCGCTCTGCCAGGGTCTGCATTGCCTGTCTCCTCGTCGATGCGGTGCGAATCTCGGGATCTGGGCCCCGTTTGGCGGTAAAGTCAGTCCTCTTCGGCGATCGTCACGCGCAATCCCGAAAGCGCGTCGTCGAGCCGGATCTGGCACGACAGCCGAGACGTGGCGTCGCGATATGCCGAGGAATCCAGAAGATCGTTTTCGTCCTCGCTCATCGCGGGAAGACGCGCGGCGAACGCAGGATCGACATGCACGTGGCAGGTCGCGCACGAGCAGACCCCGCCGCACAGCGCGAGGAGTTCGTCGAAGCCCGCGTCGCGGATCGCCTCCATCGCGCTCAGCCCCGTCGAGGCCTCGATCGTGCGGGTCTCGCCTTCTCTCGTTGTGACAATCAGCTCGGGCATTCTCGCAAACTCTCGCTATTGAGGGATCCGTACGGCGATGGCGCCAGAGGCGGGATCACGATCGACGATGGCGACGGAAAGGATGAGACGGGATCTGCCCGACACCACCTTAAGCGACACTGTATCGCATAACGTCGATGCGAGTTCCGCGTCAAGCGCCCGCGATCTGCGCGCGGTCAAATCCAGCACCGCGCTTCGCGGTGCCCTGCTCGCGCTGATCGAGCGCAAGCCGCTCGACCAGATCACCGTGCGCGAGATCGCGGCGGAAGCCGACGTGCATTACGCGACCTTCTTCCGGCACCACGCGACCAAGGAGGCGCTGCTCGACAGCGTCGCGGCCGAACAGATCGGCCGTCTCGTCGAGCTGACGATGCCCGTCCTCGACATCGTCGACCGCCCGGCGGCGGTGCTCGCGCTCGCCCGCTACGTCGACGAGCATCGGCTGCTGTGGACCGCGCTGCTTACCGGCGGGGCGGCGGGCACGATGCGCGAGGAGCTGCTGCGCATCGCGCGCGACATCGCCAAGGAACGCGCACCGCAGCAGAGCTGGATCCCCGTCGATCTCGCGGTGAACTGCACGGTCAGCCTGATCTTCGTGACGCTTGCCTGGTGGCTGGCACCCGCCCAGGCGACGGTCTCGGTCGAGCAGGTCGCGCAGACGCTCGATCGTCTGCTCACGTCGATCC
Source organism: uncultured Sphingomonadaceae bacterium (assembly GCA_964247655.1). Lineage (GTDB taxonomy): Bacteria > Pseudomonadota > Alphaproteobacteria > Sphingomonadales > Sphingomonadaceae > Solisphingomonas. The sequence continues at coordinate 28,429 of CAXTVK010000001.1, forward strand.
AGTCCTTCTAGCAGCGCGCCGCGGGGGCGCGTGGCGGGCGTGCGACGGACATGATCGCTCCGGCGTTATCGCGCCGATCCTCGTCAAACCCATTGCCCGGCGCCAGCCCCGAATCCAAGCTGATCGCATGCTGGCCGGCTGTGGCCGGGAGCAGAGGGGCGCGATGACCAATCAGGCGGCGACGACGCGGCACCGGGTCGTTCAATGGGCGACGGGCAATGTCGGCGCGCGGGCGCTGCGCGGGGCGATCGAGCATCCGCTGCTCGATCTCGTCGGCGTCTACGTCCACAGCGGGGACAAGGCCGGGCGCGACGCCGGCGAACTGGCGGGCACCGCGCCCACCGGCATCCTCGCCACCGACAGCATCGACGACGTGATCGCGCTCGCGCCGGACTGCGTCCTCTACATGGCGCACCAGACCGATATCGACGAGATCTGCCGGCTGCTCGAATCGGGCGCCAACATCGTCACCACGCGCGGCGATTTCCACCGCCCTGCAAGCATGGACCCGGCGGTGCGCGCCCGCATCGAGGACGCCTGCGCGCGGGGCGGTTCGTCGATCCACAGCACGGGCAGCAGCCCCGGCTTCATCACCGAGGCGGTGCCGATCGTGCTCGCCTCGATCCAGCGCCGCGTGAACCGCATCGCCATCAACGAATTCGCCGACTGCTCGTCGCGCGATTCCCCCGCGATGATCTTCGAGATCATGGGTTTCGGCCAGACGCCAGGCGGATCGCCGCAGGCCGATCAGGCGCGCTACGACTATCTGCGCGATGCCTTCGGGCCGTCGCTGCACCATCTCGCCGACGCGCTGGGCCTCACGATCGACGGGTTCGAGGCGACCGGCGGCGTCGGCGTCGCTCGCACCGATACGACGATCGCGGCGGGCATCGTCCCCGCCGGCACGGTCGCCGCGCAACGCACGCGGATCTCGGGACTGCGCGAGGGCAAGCCGCTGATCAGCTTCACCGCGACCTGGTACGTGTCGCGCGACGTCGACACGAGCGACGGCGAGACCTGGGATTTCCGCGGATCGGGCTGGCACCTGCTGATCGACGGCGATTGCCCGCTCGACGTCTCGATCGGCTTTCCGGTCGCCCCCGAAAACTATGCCGAGATGACCCCGGGCCTGACCGCGAACAGGCCGATCAACGTCGTTCCCTACATCTGCGCCGCGCCCCCGGGCATCCGCACCACCGCCGACCTGCCGCAGGTCATCGCCCAGCTCGGCTGAGCGCCACTGTTCGCCGAGCGCCACTAGGAGAGACGATCCATGAATGCCACGACGCTCGATTGCTCGGATATCGATCAATATATCGGCAAGCCGGTCTGCCCCGCCCCGATGAACGACCCGTTCGGCAACACCGACATCCGCCGCTGGGTGCAGGCGATGCATTATCCGAACCGCCTCCACTACGACAAGGACTACGCCGCCGAAGGCTCCTACGGCCGGCTGGTCGCGCCGCAGTCCTTCGCGGTCGCGATGGACGACGGTCACGGCTCGTCGCCTGCCTGCGTCGGCAGCATTCCGGGCTCGCACCTGTTGTTCGGCGGCGACGAATGGTGGTTTTACGGACCGCGCATCTTCGGCGGCGACACGGTGAGCAACGAGCGCATCCCGTTCGACTATACCGTCAAGGAAACCAAGTTCGCGGGCCAGACCTGTTTCCAGCGCGGCGATAATTTCTACCGCAATCAGCAAGGCGAACTGATCGCCAAGCAGCGATCGACAGCGATCCGCTACCATGCCGATGCGGGGCGCGACGCGACGCCGCTCGACAATAGCGAGGAGCCGGTGTGGACCGACGCCGAGCTCAAGGTGATCGAGGATCGCAAGTTCGCCTGGATCCAGACGCTGCACGATCTCGGCCACGACAAGCGCTATTGGGACGACGTAAAGGTCGGCGACGCGCTGCCCGAGCGCGTGATCGGGCCGCATTCGATCGTCAGCTTCGCGACCGAGTGGCGCGCCTACCTGTTCACCGGCTGGGGCACGATCACTCGCCGCACCGATCTCGACATGGCGGCGATGGGCTTCGTCGAGGAGATGGCGGGGCTCGAGCAGGATCCGACGATGGAGCGGATCAATCCCGAACTGACCGACGGCGCCTATATCGGGCCGTCGCGCGGGCATATGTTCAAGCGCTGGGCGCAGTTCATCGGGATGCCGCGCGAATATGGCTATGGCGCCTCGATGGGCGCGTGGATCGTCGATTATTTCGCCGGCTGGGCGGGCGAGCACGGCATGGTGGTGCACTCGGTCGCCAATTATCGCGGCCCCGCGCTGGTCGGCGACATCACCGTGATGACCGCGGACGTGATCGACAAGCTGGTCGACGACGAGGGCCGGCACCTGATCCAGGTCGATTTCAAGATGAAGAACCAGCTCGGCGTCACGATGGCGACGGCGAAGGCGGAGATCCAGTTGCCCACGCGGTGATGGTTCGCTTCCGATCATCCCCCAAACCGTTCGTCCTGAGTAGGGACTGAGCGAAGTCGAAGGCCCGTATCGAAGGATGGCTCTGTCAAGCCACCATCCTTCGATACGCCATTTCGACAAGCTCAATGGCTACTCAGGACGAACGGGGTGGTTACAGCGGCGCGGTCCCTACTCGAAAAACGTCTCGCTATGATCGCCGATCGCGCTGCCGATCGCGTGATCGGTGAGGAACGGCATGCCCATCAGGCCCTGCGACCAATCCACCGATCGCCCGAAATCCTGCTGCCAGTCGTACAGCATGGTACGGTGCGCGACGCGCCATTCGCCGCCGCGGCGCTCCAGCCGATCGAGATAGCGTCCGCCGAGCACGACGTCGCGCTCTTCGGCGCCCATGTCGATCCGGTGGTAGGCGGTAACGTGCGTTTCGGCCACGGCGCTATCGCCCGCCAGCCGGATCAGGCTCTGGCCGAGCGTGTGCAGCGTCACGGGAATGGCCGGCGAGCCCGGCACGACCCACGCCAGATAGTCGTCGAACCCGCCGACGAACACGCCGAGATCGACCGATGCGTCGGGCCAGTAGCAGCCTTTCAGGAGCGTCGCATCGCGCCGATCCTCGCCGCGACCGAGCTTGGCGATCGTGTCGCGGATCGTCTCGCGATCGACGAGATCGGTCAGCGTCGGAATCAAGGGCGCCATCTCAGCCTCCCGCCTCGCTATGGCCCGCGGGAATGGCCGCCGCGCGCCGGTTGACGAGCGGCCGCTGATAGGACGGGTCCTCGCGGCTGCGCGACGGCGCGCCGTTGCCGTGGATGTCGGGCAGGTCCGCGAACGGGATCGGCAGCGTCGGCACCAGACCCGACCATTCGATCGCATTGGTGCGCAGCGCGATCTTCCATGTGCCGTCGCGCCGCTCGATCCGATCGATGTAGCGGCCCCCGGCGATCCAGTTGCTCTCGTCGCGATTGCGGCCGACGAACAGATAATAGGTCTCGGCGTGCGCGACGTCGCCGTCGATCTCGCAGTTGTGGTTGAGCAGATTGTGGTGCGTGGCGATCTGCCCTTGCTGGTGCAGGTCGAACGACCAGTCGCACAGCGCCTCCGGCCCGCCGACGAACGGCCCGGCGGCGATCACAGCGTCGGGATGGAAGGCGGACAGGAAGAGCGGGCGGTCGAGCCGGTCCATCGCGCGGCTGAACCGCGTCAGGCAGTCGAGGATATCCTGCCGGTCGAGCAGTCGCTCGAGACGGGTCTGCGTGTCGGCCGCCATGTCAGTGCCCCTCCGTCGCCATGCCGAAGCTGTAGACGATGTGATCGACATGGCCGTGCAGCCCGAAGGCCAGCGGCTCGCTCGCGTCGCGGATCGCGTCGATCCGCTCGCCGACCTCGTCGATCGTCCACGACGGCTGGTACACGCCCCTGGTCTCGGCAACGTAGACCTTGGCGACGCGCCCCGCGATCGCGGCGAGCATCTCGCCGGTGATCGAGCAGCTTTCGTGACACAGCCAGCCGACCACGGGCGCGACGAGATCGGGCTGCATCGGCGGATAGGCGGAAATGTCGATGCCCTCGGCCATCCGCGTCACCGCGCTTGGCACGATGACGTTGCACCTGACGCCGTGCGGCTCGCCTTCGAGCGCGGCGATGTTGCTCAGACCGATCATCCCGGCCTTCGAGACGCCGTAGTTCACGCAGCGCTGGTTCCCGTAGATGCCGCCGATCGACGAGGTCAGCACGATCCGGCCGTAGCCCGCATCCCGCATGATCGGGAAGGCGGCGCGCACGACATGGTAGGCGCCGCGCAGGTGGACATCGAGGACCGCGTCGAAATCCTCCTGCGAAAGCTCGTCGAGCCCGCCGTAGCGGACGTTGCCGGCATTGTGGATCAGGATGTCGATCCGGCCATAGGCCTCGATCGCGGCCCGCACGATCGCGGCGCCGCCCTCGGGCGTCGCAACGCTATCGAGATTGGCGATCGCTTCACCGCCCGCCGCCTCGATCTCGGCGACGACGTCCTTGGCGGGGCCGGCATCGCCGCCCTCGCCCTTGATCGCGCTTCCCGGATCGTTGACCACCACCTTCGCGCCCCTGGCGGCGAGCAGTAGCGCGTAGGAGCGGCCGAGCCCCCGTCCCGCCCCGGTGATCACCGCCACGCGACCGTCGAATTTCAGTTCGGACATCAGCTATTCTCTTTCATGTGGATTGCACACGCCGGAGCGCATCGGATCGGGCCGGATCACACCGGCTGCCAGATCGGCGAGCCGCGCGTCGCGCGCAGCGACGGGATCGTCCGCCCGTCGGTATCGGTGATGCCGTACGCCTCGGCGAGCTCGGCGGTGATGAAGGTGCCCCCCGTGCGGCGCATGACCTCGGGGTCGGCGGCGAGCGCCGCGATCACCCGGCCGGGATGCTCGACGCTCGATCCGTTGGCGCGCGTCGTCGCGGCGGCGCCGTCGAGGCCGGGGATGTTGGCGAGGTTGCGCTCGGCGCGCTCGGTGAAGGTGAGGCCCTGCCACATCGAGATCGAGGCGACATCGTGCGGCTTGAGCTCGATCGCCATGTCGCGCGCCATCCGGTCGACTGCGGACTTGGCGGTGCCGAAGATCACGCCATAGGTATAGCTGACGCCGGTATAGCCCGAAATCTCCACGATCAGCCCCGATCGCTGCGGCACCATGATCCGCGCGGCATGCCACGCCGCGACGAAATTGGAGCGCACCCCGACGTCGAACATCTCCAGATTGGAGAGCGGCTTCTCCCAGAAGCCCTTGGGCTCGGTCAGGTCCTCGGGCAGCGAGAAGGCGTTGTTGACGAGGATGTCGAGCCGCCCCTGCTCGCGCTCGACCTGCGCGAACAATGCGGCGACCCGATCGTCGTCGGCATGATCGACCTGCACCGCGACGCCCCGGCCGCCGCGCGCATCGCAGTCGGCCGCGGTCTCGCCCACGGTTCCGGGCAGCGGATAGGAGCCCTGCGTCACCGTCCGCCCGGTGACGTAGACCGTCGCGCCCTGCTCGGCGAGGACGAGCGCGATGCCCCTGCCGATGCCGCGGCTCGCGCCCGTCACCACCGCGACCTTGCCTGCAAGCGAACCCAAACCGTCTCTCCTATTCGTGTCCTGGCTAGCAATCCGGCGTCGACCGGCGCTCGCCTCAGCCGAGCGTATGCGGCGCGCCGGTGCCCATATATCTGGCGAGATTGTGATGCAGGCTGGGGATCGCCCGCTCGCGATAGGGATTGGGCTGCGTCCCGCGGAAGCCGCCGTTCTTCATGCCCTGCTGCACCGCCGCCATATTGGCGAAATCCTGCTGGAGCACCGGCGGCCACGCCTCGGGCGGGGTATATTCCCACTCGGTCTCGGGCGCCTCGCCCTGCGGATAGAGCTCGTAGACCGAAGCCTCGAAGACGCACCGGTCGGGATCGGCCTTATAGGGCCGGGCCTGATAGCAGAGCATGTTGTTGACCGCGTGGCCGATTTGGAAATTGGGGAAGATCTGCCACGCCGTGCCGGCCTGGGCGTTGTGCGAGGGCTCGACCACCGGCCAGAACACGCCGCGCGCCTCGTCCGCCGCGCGCGCGGATTTGAGCCAATGCTGCAGCACCTCGCCCGACGGCGTTCCCTCCGGCAGCTCGTCCTTCAAGCGGATCGCGGCATCGACGAGCGTGCGCGTCGTGTTGGTGTTCGCCGCCTCCCAGGTGAACACCTGCATCTCCGCGGTCGAGATGCGCGCGTCGCCGGTGCCGATGCGCAGCTTGGCCTGCTGGTTCTCGTCCATCGATTTGGGCGCGTCGTAGCCGATGTTGCTGTGCAGCCCCTGGTTGCGCGCCCAGCCGGGAAAATCGCCGAACGCCATGAACTCGGGATGCGTGCCCGGCACGTGATAGGTCTCGTCGAAGGCCTCCATCGCGACCTTCCAGTTGCAGTCGAATATGATCCACTTACGCCAGCGGCAGCGCATGTTCTCGAGCTGGAAGGGATCGAGCAGCGTCGCGGCCGGCTCGAGATACTCGCGCAGCGGCACGGCGTCGGGATCAAGGCTGATCCACACCCAGCCGCCCCAGGTCTCGCACTTGACCGCGCCGAGCCGCGTGCTGTCGTCGGTGAGCAGCCCTTGCCAATGGTCGCGTTCGGGCACGTGCACGCATTTGCCCTGCAGATCGAACGTCCAGCTGTGGAAGCCGCAGACGAAGCGCAGCTTCTTGCCGCGCGCGTTGCGGGCGCCGGGCGGGGTGTCGATCAGCCGGCGGCCGCGATGCGGGCAGACGTTGTAGTGCGCCTGCACCGTATCCGCCCCGGTGCGGACGATGATGATCGAATCGTCGAGGATGTCGAAGGTGATGTAGTTGCCGACCTCGGGAAGGTCCTCCACCCGTCCGGCCTGGAGCCAGGTCTTGCGCCACAGCCGATCGCGTTCGGCGCGGGCGTATTCCGGCGAGAGATAGGCCTCGACGCCGATCGTGACGGGGGCTTCGAGCTGCGCCGCCTCCGTGACGGGCTCGCCGGTCAATATGCCGCTATGTTCGCCCATCCCGTCCTCGCTGGTGTCGATATGTACATCGATAGTAGAGCAGGCGCGCAGGCGGTCCAAGGCGCGGGGCGGCCCGAATGGGCGCGAGACGAACGCCCCGGCGATGAGTCGCGACGGCATCGCGTGATCGGGCCGCGCCGGCCGCGCCGCACCCGCGTCACGCGCTGCCGGGGCGGAGCGCAAGGATGCTGCCGTCGCCGTCCGCCGACACGTAGAGCGTGCCATCCGGCCCGGCGGCGATGCCCGCGAACGGCCCCATCGGGCCCGACATGCCGGGAATGCCGCGCAGCAGCTTGGGCACGACGCCCGGCGCCGCGCCGACCGGCAGATCGGCCGCGACGACGCGCCGCGTGCCGCGCCCGAGATCATGTTCGAGCACCGTCTTGGTGCCGACGTCGACGATATAGAGCAGCGTGCCGAGGACGAGGATGCCGTGGGGCTTCTGCAGCCCGTCGATCAGCGTCTCGGTACGGCCGCCGACGAGCTCGACCACGCGCCCCGCGCCCGCCTCGGCGACGAGGCATCGGCCGTCGGCGGTCACCGCGACGCCGACCGGGCGCGACAGGCCGGTCGCGAGTTCGTCGACGATGCCGGAGCGGATCGACACGACGCGACCCGTGCCGAAATCGGCGGCGACGACCGCGCCGTCGGCCGCGACCGCGACGCCGTAAAGCTGGTCGAACCCGTCGGCGAGGATCTCGCTATGTTGCTCGGCGGGGCGATAGAGCGCGATCGTGCCGCCCGACGTGGTGACGGCGAAGCCGTTGCCGTCCGCGGTCGCGATGCCGCGGATGTAGCCGGGGCAACCCGGCGTGAACAACATCCCCGCGACGCTCGGCGTGCCGCCCGCGGGCAGGCGATAGAGCTGCGGCCCGTCGGCGATGTAGAGCTGGCCGTCATTGCCGAAGGCGAGATCGAACGGTCCGTTGAAGCCGCCGGCAAGCAAGGGCCTGGTGCGGTCCTTGCCGAGGATCTCGGCCACTTGCCCCGAGAATTGCGAGACGAACAGCCGCTCGCCGACGAAGACGAGATTGTCGAGCCCGGGATCGAGCGCCGCGAGCCGCTCCCTGTCGCCGGTGCGCGGATCGATGCGCAGCACCTCGCCGCTCGCCACCTGCGTCGAGACGATGAATCCCTTCGCATCGAACTTGACCGCGTCGGGCACGCCGAGATCGCCCGCCACCTTCTCCACCGCTCCGCCGTCGGGATTTATCCGCCAGATCTCGTTGGCGCCCATCACCGGGAAATAGAGCATGCCGTCGGGCCCCATTTCGAGCGCGTTGGGCATCGGGATATCCTCGAGCAGGACGCGTGGGGCGCCACCGTCGAGCGACAGCTCCATCAGCCGCCCGCCGATCCGGCATTCGTCGACGAACAGCCGGCCATTGTGGATGGTGATGCCGTTGGCTGAGGGCAGATCGTCGCGCAGCACGCGCGTGCGACCATCGGGGCTGCGCACGCTGACGCGTTCGTCCATCACCTCGGTGGCGTAGAGATTGCCCGCAGCATCGAAGGCGAGATCGTCGGGCGCGACGATATCGCCGCCCAGCGCGCTGACCGCCTCGACGAGGCCGGTCTCGACATCGATCGCGCTGATCGCGCTGCCCGATACCTGCGCGATGTGAATCCGGCCATCGGGGCCGACGCGCATGCCGTTCGCGCCGGCGAGCTGGCTGACCGGGGTGAGCCGCTCGATCGTCCAGCCTTCCGCGAGGCGTGGATCGGTCGCAACCGGGTAGCGCCCTGTCGACTGCGGCATCGGACTCTCCTGCGTTTTATGGAACCGTTATGCTCTCATCTTTGAGCATGCGCCCGGCTTTGTCCATCGCGCGGGAGCGACGCTCAGCGGCCTTTCCATTCGGGCCGGCGCTTCTCGGCGAAGGCGCGCGGCCCCTCTTGCGCATCGCCGCTCCGATAGGCGACCTCGTGCGCCTCGCGCGCCGCCTCCAGCGCCGCGGCGCGGCCCATCTCGGTCGCCAGCATCACCGTCTCGCGCCCGGCCTTGACCGACAGCGGTGCGCCTTCGAGTATCTCCGCGGCGAGCGCGAGCGCGGTCTCGATCAGCGCCGGCGGTTCGACCAGCCGATTGACCAGGCCGATCTCGTAGGCGCGCTGCGCGGTAATCGGCTTTCCGGTCAGGATGATCTCCATCATGATCCGCTGCGGGATCATGTGGATCAGCGGCGACGCCCAAGGGCTGCCGCGCCCGACCTTGACCTCGGTGATCGCGAACTTCGCCGTGGTGCTCGCGACGCACAGGTCGCAGGCCTGCGCGATCATCCAGCCGCCCGCGAAGGCGACGCCGTTGACCGCGGCGATCGTCGGCTTGCTGAGCTCGATCGAGTCGTAGGGCAGCGCGTAGAAATCGCGGGGCGGCACCTGCATGCCGGTCTCGACCATCTCCTTGAGATCGCCGCCCGCGCAGAACGCTTTCTCGCCCGCGCCCGTCAGGATCGCGATCCGCAGCGCGGGGTCGAGCTCGAACCGCTTCCATGCCGCACGGAGGCCTTCGCGGATTTCGGCACCGAGCGCATTGCGCGTCTCGGGGCGGTTGAGCGTGATGATCGCGATCCCGTCGTCTCGCGCATCGAACAGCACGGCATCGTCCATCAGAATCCCCTCTGCCGGATAACATGCGCTGCGCGATCGAGATTCTCGCGGAAATCGGGATGCGCGATCGCCACCAGCCGCCGCGTCCGCTCCGCGAGCGTTTGCCCCTTGAGCTCGGCGGCGCCATATTCGGTGATCATCACGTCGACGTCGCTGCGTGCGGTGGTGACCGGGCCCGACAGCTGCGCGACGATCTTGCCGATCGTGCCGCCCTTGGCGGTCGCCGACAAGGCGATGATCGATCGCCCGCCCGGCGAGCGCGCGCCGGCCCGGACGAAATCGACTTGCCCGCCGGTGCCGCCGAGATAAGCGCTCCCCGATTGCTCGGCGTTGACCTGGCCCGTCAGATCGACCTCGAGCGCCGAATTGATCGTGACCAGCCGATCGAGCTGCGCGAGCACCGCGGCGTCGTGCGTATAGCTCGTCGCGCGCATCCGGATCAGCGGGTTGCGGTCGGCCCAGCGATAGAGCCGCTCGGTGCCGATCAGCGCGCCGTTGACCGAGACGCCGGTGTCGATCGCCTTGCGCGCATTGGTGACGACGCCCGCCTCGACCAGATCGACCAGCCCGTCGCCGAGCATCCCCGAATGGACGCCGAGATCGCGCCGGTCGCCGAGCAGCCGCAGGATCGCGTCGGGCACCGCGCCGACCCCGGTCTGCAGCACCGCACCGTCGCCGATATATCCCGCGGCATGACGCGCGATCGCCGCGTCGGTATCGCCGATCCTCGCCGCCGCGACCTCGACCGGCGGCCGCGAGACGTGCACCGCGCAATCGATCCGCGCGGCGGGCAGCAGCTCGCCATAGGTATAGGGGACCTGATCGTTGACCTCGGCGATCACGACGCGCGCCTGGGCGACCGCGGCTCGGACATGATCGCCGATCAACCCGAAGCTGTGATTGCCGTCGGCGTCCGCGGGGCTGACCTGCACGAAGGCGACGTCGCAGCCGATGATACCGGCCTCGATCATCGGGCCGACCTGGCTGACGTGACAGGGGATCACCGACAGCGCGCCCGCCTTGGTCATCGATCGCAGCGCGCCGATCGCCCCCATGCTGGACAGCGCGAAGGCATCCTTGGTGTCGGGCGTGAACAGGCCGGAAAAGCTCGTCGCGATGAATGCCGAGAGGCCGCCGATCCCGCCTCCCTGCGCGATCAACGCCTCGACCAGCGTGGTCGGCTCGCCACACGCCTGCCCGATGACGATGCGGTCGCCGGCGCGCAGGAAGCGGGCCAGATCGAGGTTCGCCGCATCGGTCACCTCAGCCACACCAACCTCCGTTCGTGCTGAGCGCAGTCGAAGCACATGCGGCAAGCGGTGCGCCTGGAAGAGATCCTTCGACTGCGCTCAGGACGAACGGTCGTCGCATCGGCATCACCGCCCCGCCTGTTTCAGCAAGGTCTGCGCGCGCGACAGATAGGGGCGATCGAGCATCCCGCCCTTGTAGCCGATCGCGCCGACCCCCGGATTGGCGGCGAACAGGTCGACGACCGCCTGCGCCTCGGCGATCTCCTCCGCGGTGGGGGAGAAGGCCGCGTTGATCACGTCGACCTGCGCGGGATGGATCGCCAGCATGCCGCGATAGCCGTCGCGTCGCACCTTCTCGGCACGCGCCTTGAGCCCATCCAGATCGCGGAAATCGCCCTGGATCGTTTCGATCGCGGCGACGCCCGCGGTGGCCGCGCCGAGCAGGCACAGGCTCCGCGCCAGTTCGTAGGTGAAGCCGTAGCTGCCGTCGGCATTGCGGTTCGAACTCGCGCCGATCGAATCGGCCAGATCCTCCGCGCCCCAGGTCAGCGCGACGACCCGCGGCGCGCCCTTGTAGTCGCCGGCGTGGAACATCGCTTCCGCGGTCTCGGTGACGAGCACGATGACGGGCGTCGATCCCTCCTCGATCCCGTTCGCCACTTCCAGCGCGGACAGGCAGTGATCGAGCTTCTCCACCTCGCCGCGGCCATAGACCTTGGGCAGCATGATACCGCCCGGCCGCGCGGGCATCACCGCAGCGAGATCGAGCAGCGTGTAGGGGCCGTCGAACGGATTGATCCTTACCCACAGCCGGTGGCGCTGCGCAGGATTCGCCGCGATGAAATCGTGCACCATCGGGCGGGCGAGCGCCTTGTTCTCGGGCGCGACCGCGTCCTCGAGATCGATCAGCACGATGTCGGCCGAGCCGCCCGCCGCCTTGGTCATCTTCTTCTCGCTGTCGCCCGGCGCGAACAGCCAGGAGCGGGCGGATATCGGTTCGGGCATCGTGTCTTCCTTCGTGCCCCGGCGCAAGCGGGGGTCCAGAGCCAAGCAGCGCCGCGCTCGCAGCCCTGGGCTCCCGCTTTCGCGGGAGAACGGTGTCGGAATCAATAGCTCTTCGGCAGCTCCAGCACCTTCTCGGCGATGAAGTTGAGGATCATGTGCGGGCTGACCGGTGCGGTGCGCGGGATCAGCACCTCGCGCAGCAGCCGCTCGACATGATATTCCTGCGCATAGCCCATCCCGCCCAGCGTCAGCATCGCGGTGTGGCACGCCTCGAACGCGGCCTCGGCGGCGAGATATTTGCCGGCATTGGCCTCGACGCCGCACTCCTCGCCCTTGTCGAACAACGTCGCCGCCTTCATCACCATCAAATTGGCGGCCTCGAGCTGCATCCAGCATTTGGCGAGCGGGTGCTGGATGCCCTGGTTCATCCCGATCGGCCGATCGAACACGATTCGCTCGCGGGCATAGCGCGCGGCGCGCTGGATCGCGTTGCGACCGATGCCGACCGCCTCGGCGCCAAGAAGGATGCGCTCGGGATTCAGCCCCTTGAGAATGATGCGGAATCCGTCGCCCTCGCCGCCGATGCGGTCCTCGTCGGGAATGAAGAGGTCGGTGATGAACAGCATGTTCGATCCGACCGCGTGGCGGCCCATCTTGGGGATCAGCCGATGCTCGACATGGTCGCGGTCGAGCCTGGTGAAGAACAGCGACAGCCCGTCGGTCTTGCGCTTCACCTCGTCGAGCGGCGTGGTGCGCGCGAGCAGCATCATCCGATCGGCGACGTGCGCGTTCGTGATCCAGATCTTGTCACCGTTGACGCGGTAGCCGCCCTCGACCTTCTTCGCCGCGGTCTTGAGCTTGGTGGTGTCGAGCCCGGTATTGGGTTCGGTCACCGCGAAGCAGATCTTCTCGGCGCCGCGGAGCACCGGCGGGATCATCCGCGCCTTCTGCTCGTCGGTGCCGAACAGGTCGATCGGCTCGAGGCTGAACACCGGGCCATGAATCGTCGAGGCCGCGGTCATCCCGCCGCCCGCTTCGGCGACGGCCTGCATCATGATCGCCGCCTCGGTGATGCCGAGCCCCGCGCCGCCGACCGCCTCGGGCATCGCGACGCCGAGCCAGCCCGCCTCCGCCATCGAGGCGTAGAAATCGTGCGGGAATTCGCCGCCGCGGTCGCGATCGAGCCAATAATCGTCGGAAAATTGCGCGCAATGCTTGAGGATGGCGTCGCGGATATTGTCCTGATCCGTCGTAAACGAATAATCCACGGGCCGCCTTCTCGTTCGATGAAGGCGCGGGCGTAGCAGGCGGGGGCGTGGGCAACAATTCAACGCCGGACCGATATCGGGCCGGCGATCCGTCATGCGAATGGATCGGACGCGATCGACCCGCTAGCCGCAATCGCTCGGAATGGAGACAGAAATGGGCAAGGGGCCGCTCGCCGGAATACGCGTGGTGGATCTGACGGCGATGGTGATGGGGCCCTACGCCACGCAGATCATGGCCGATATGGGCGCCGACGTGATCAAGGTCGAAACGCCCGCAGGCGACGGCGTGCGCGACATCTCGGTCGGCCCGGCGCCGGGGATGAGCGGCGTGTTCTACAACGTGAACCGCGGCAAGCGCAGCGTCGTGCTCGACCTGCGCACCGACGAGGGCAGAGCGGCGCTCCGCGCGCTGGTCGCGACCGCCGACGTGTTCATCCACGCGATGCGCGGCAAGGCGATCGCCAAGCTCGGCTTCGACTATGCGGCGGTTGCGGCGATCAAGCCGGACATCGTCTACACCAATTGCTACGGCTACAGCCGTCGCGGCCCCAATCGCGACCTGCCCGCCTATGACGACACCATCCAGGCCGAATGCGGCATCCCGCATGTCCAGCAGTTGCTGACCGGGCGCGCCGATTTCGTCGGCACGATCATGGCCGATAAGATCGCCGGGCTGACCGCGCTCTACGCGACCACCATGGCGCTGTTCCACCGCGAGCGCACCGGCGAAGGCCAGGAGGTCGAGGTCGCGATGTTCGAGACGATGGCGGCGTTCATGCTCGTCGAGCATGCCAACGGCGCGATGTTCGATCCGCCGCTCGGCGCCGCGCATTATCCGCGCGCGGTGGCGCCCAATCGCCGGCCGTACAAGACCAAGGACGGTCATGTCGCGGCGCTGATCTACAACGACAAGCATTGGGCGGCGTTCGTCGGCGCGATCCGCCCGCCCTGGGCGGGCGACGACCTCAGGACGCTCGCACAGCGCGCCGCGCGGATCGACGAGGTCTATGGCCGGCTCGCCGATATCTTCGCGACGCGCACGACCGCCGAGTGGCTCGCGCTGCTGCGCGAGCTGCACATCCCCGCCTCGCCGCTGCGCACGACCGACGAACTGTTCGACGATCCGCATCTCAATGCCTTCGACTTCTTCGAGACCGTCGACACGCCGCACGGCGCGGTGCGCTTCCCCGGCATCCCGACCTGGTTCTCGCGCACCCCCGGCGAGGTCGCGGGTCCCGCACCCGAACTCGGCGCGGATACGCACATCGTCCTGACCGAGCTCGGCCTGCCGGCATCCGGTGGCGGGCGGGCCTGACCGGCGGAGACCGCGCGATATCGCAGCGGCGTCGTGGTTGACCGATGACAGCCCGGAACCGGATGATAAGACACGGCATGGATTTTCATCCCGACGCCGATCGCCGCGCGCTGATCGCGGACGCCTTTTCCCGTCCGCTCGACGCCCTGCTGCCGCTCTCGCGCCTGCACCGCGCCGAGGCGGAGTCGCCATGGCCGGCACTCGCCGAACTGGGCGTCTTCGGTATCGCGGCCGACCCGGAGATCGGCGGCGTCGGGCTGGGTGCGGCGGAGGAGGCGCTGCTCGCCATGGCGCTCGGCCACCGCCTGGCGGACCTGCAGGTGCTGGCGACGCTGATGGCGTTCCACTGCGCCGACGACGCCACGCGCACGCAGATCGTGAGCGGCGCCACCCGCGTCGCGCCTGCGATCCTGTCGGACGCCGGCCTCTGCGTGATCGACGGCGCAGGCGCCGACTGGCTGCTCGTGCGCCGGCTCGGTGGGACCGCGCTGATTCCGGCATCGATGCTGTCGGCGCCGGCGATGCTCGACGACGGGCACTGGACCGCGCGTCTGACGACCGGATCGCTCGCGGCGGCCGACCTACCTTGGGCGGACCTCGCGACGGCGCTGCGCGTACGACTGATCGAGGCCGCGGCGCTGTGCGGGGTCGCTGCGTGCGCGAGCGAGATGGCGGTCGCCTATGCCGGCTTCCGCCAGCAGTTCGGGCAGGCGATCGGCGGCTTCCAGGCGGTGAAGCATCACTGCGCCAACATGGCGATGGCGGCGATGGCCGCGCGCGACGCGACGACCTTCGCCGCGATGGCGCTCGAACAGGATCGCGCCGACGCCGCCTTCCAGATCGAATCGGCGCTGCTGCTCGCGATCGACGCCGCGCTGGGCAACGCCCGCCGTAACGTGCAGGTGCATGGCGGGATCGGCTTCAGCGACGAGGCGGACGCGCATCTCGTCGTCAAACGCGCGCATCTTCTGGTCGAGGTGAGCGGCGGCGGCGATGCGGCGGCCGCGCGGATCGCCGGCTGCGCGTCGCCGATGATCCACGCCGGATCTCGCGACGGACCAACGGCGGCCCCAGGACGCGCATGACAGGCTGAAACGCAGGCGCGCCGCGCCAGACATCGCGGCCGCGATGATGCGCCGGGCGGGTACGGCCTCCGCCTATCCGCCAGCATCGCTCCTCCCTTATCAGGGCCAGATCACAGGCAGGATCGATCGTTCATGCAGCAGCGCAGGGTAGCCATCGTCACGGGAGCCGGATCAGGCATCGGCCACGCGCTGTCCCATGTGCTCGCGAGCCGCGGCGTCGATATCGTCGGCGTCGGTCGCTCGCGTCCACCGCTCGAGGCGTTGAAGGCGGAACTGGCGGGCACCGCCGAGGTCGCGATCGTCAGCGCCGATATCGCCGACGACGATGCGCCCGCCAAGGCGGTGGCGGCGGCGATCGAGCATTTCGGCCGGCTCGACTACCTCGTCAACAACGCCGGCGTCGGCAAGCCCTTTCCCGTCGACGAGACCAGCGACGAGGTGCTCGACTATTTCCTCGGCGTGCATCTGCGCGCGCCCTTCCGCTTCTGCCGCGAGGCGCTTGGCGCGATGGGCGACGGCGGCGCGATCGTGAACGTCGCGTCCACCTTCGCAGTGATCGGCGGCCTGCGCGGCGGCGCCTATTCGGCCGCGAAGACGGGGCTGATCGGCCTCTCCAAGCACATGGCCGCGCAATATGGCGCGCGCGGCATCCGCACCAACGTGGTCGCACCGGGCGTGCTCGAGACGCCGATGACCGCCTATGCGTGGGAAAACGCGGTGTTTCGGCGGATGAACTTCGACATGACTCCGCTCAACCGCACCGGCACCGCCGACGATGCGGCGCAGGCGATCGCCTTCCTGCTGTCGGACGAGGCGCGGTTCATCACGGGCCAGGTGCTGGTCGTCGATGGCGGCTGGTCGTCGACCAAGTATCTCGCACCGCATGCGGTGACCGCGGTGCCGGTGGATACGCAGTAGCGCGATGACGGCACGCCGCACCCTCCACGGCTGGTCGCTCCGTTGGGATGCGACGCGTGCCGCGGATGCGCGCGCGCGCGGGTTGTGGATCGACGAGACGGTGGCCGAGATCGCCGCACGCAAGGCGCGGACCGAGCCGGACACCGTGCTGCTGGTAGACGGCGAGCGACGGATGGATGCGGCGACGCTTCATGCCGAAGCGAGCGCCGTAGCGCAGGCCTTCATCGCACGCGGGCTGCGGCCGGGCGACACCGTCTCCTTCATGCTGCCCAATTGGCACGAGGCCGCGATCGTCTACCTCGCCGCGACGCTCGCCGGGCTGGTCGCGCACCCGATCGTGCCGTTGCTGCGCGATCACGAGGTCGGTTTCCAGCTCCGCGACAGCCGCAGCCGGATGATCTTCGTGCCCGCGACATTCCGCGGCTACGACTATCTCGCGATGATGCGGCGGGTGAATGCCGCGCGGGCGGAACCGCCCGAGGTCGTCGCGCTGCGCGGCGATGCGGCCGGGTTCACCGATTTCTCCACGCTGCTCGCACACCGGGCTACCGCAGCGTTGCCCACGGTCGATCCCGACAGCGTCAAGATGCTGATGTACACGTCGGGCACGACGGGGCGGCCCAAGGGCGTGCTGCACAGCCATAATTCGCTCAACGCGCTGGTGACGCAAATCCATCGGCACTGGCGCGCGGACGCGGGCGATGCGTTCTTCATCCCCTCGCCGATCAGCCATATCGGCGGATCGATCTACGCATTCGAGATGCCGCTGCTGTTCGGCACGTGCGCGGTGCTGCAGGAGAGTTGGGACGCGCACGCCGCGGTCGCGATCATGCAAGCCGAGGGCTGTACGCACATGGCGGGCGCCACGCCGTTTCTGGAGGCGCTGCTCGATGCCGCGCGGGCGGCAGGCACGACGTTACCCGCGCTTAAGGTGTTCATCTGCGGCGGTGCGTCGGTGCCGCCGACGCTGATCCGCGCGGCGAACGACTATTTCGCCAATGCCGTCGTCAGCCGCGTGTTCGGATCGACCGAAGTGCCGGTGACGACGGTCGGCTCGATGGCGCCGGGCGATCTCGATCATGCCGCCGAGACCGACGGCCGGATCGGCATCGCCGAGGTCAGGCTGGTGGGTGCGCAGGGCGAGATCGGCGGCGAGGGCGAGGTGCTAGCGCGCGGGCCGCAGATGCTGGTCGGCTATCTCGCCGAGGAGCAGGAACAGGGCGCGTTCGACGACGACGGCTTCTTCCGCATGGGCGATCTCGCGCGCCGCGTCGATGGCGACTATCTCGTCGTCACCGGGCGCGCGAAGGACATCATCATCCGCAACGGCGAGAACATCGCACCCAAGGAGGTCGAGGATCTGCTCGTCCAGCATCCCGACATCGCCGACGTGACGGTCGTCGGCCTGCCCGATCCGCGCACCGGCGAGCGCGCGTGCGCCGTCATCGTGCCGCGGGGTGGCACCGCGCCCGACGTCGCCGCGCTCAAAAGCTTTCTCGACGGCCACCGGGTGGCGCGCTTCAAGATCCCCGAGCAGGTCGCCTATCGCGATGCCTTGCCGCGCAATGCCGCGGGCAAGGTGCTCAAGCATGTCGTGCGGGAGACGCTGCTCGCGCCCGCGCCCGAACAGAAAGCCTCCTGAGCGATGGAATTCGGCTGGAGCGAGGAACATCAGGCCTATCGGGCGCGCATCGTCGCGTTCCTCGAAAGGACACTGCCCGCGGATTGGGACCGGATCGCGCTGCACGGCCCCGGCAGCGACGCGCAGACCGACTATAGCCGTCATTTCTGCAAGCTGCTCGCCGAGGAAGGCATGCTGATCCCGCATTGGCCGGCCGAGCATGGCGGCGAGGATCTCGATACCTGGCAGCATTACGTCATCGGCGAGGAGATCTGGGCGGTCGGCGAGCCGCGCGGGCCGCAATATATGAACGTCAACTGGGTCGGCCCCGTGCTGATGCGCTACGGCAACCCCGAACAGCTCGCGAAATTTCTGCCGCCGATCAAGGCGGGCGAGGCGATCTGGTGCCAGGGTTTCTCCGAGCCTTCGGCGGGCTCGGACCTCGCTGCG
This sequence comes from uncultured Sphingomonadaceae bacterium, assembly GCA_964247655.1. Taxonomy (GTDB): domain Bacteria; phylum Pseudomonadota; class Alphaproteobacteria; order Sphingomonadales; family Sphingomonadaceae; genus Solisphingomonas. The sequence goes on from CAXTVK010000001.1 coordinate 46,917, forward strand.
CTGCGCACGTCCGCCGTGCCCGTCGAGGGCGGCTACCGCGTCACCGGCGCCAAGGTGTGGACCTCCTATGCGGGCCATGCCGATCGCTGCTTCCTGCTCGCGCGCGTGCCGCCACGCGACGGCGGCCCGACCGGCAAGGCGGGAATCGTCATCCTGCTGACCGACATGCGCTCGCCCGGCATCCAGGTGAAGCAGATCCCCGCGCTGATCGGCGAGGGCGACATCCACGAACTCTTCTTCGACGACGTGTTCGTCCCCGCGGAGGACCGGCTCGGCGCCGAGGGCCAGGCGTGGGAGATCATCAACTATGCGCTGCAGAACGAGCGCGTCGGCATCCCGCGCTACGCCTTCTCGCGCCGCATTCTCGACAGGGTGGTCGCCAAGCTGAAGGGCGAAGGTCGTTTCGACGACCCCGTCGTGCAGGATCGCGCCGGCCGCGCGCTGGCGCTGACCGAGGCGGCGCGGATGCTGGTCTACCGCGTCGTCGACAACCGGGCGCATGGCGCGCCGGCGGATGCGTTCGGCAATCTCGCGCGCTGGGCGACCGTCACGTCGGACAACGGCGTCAACAATTTCCTCACCGAATACCATCCTGAGGGGCTGCTCGGCGAGGATGCGATGCAGCAGGCGCATCACCAGCGCGCGATCGCCGCGGGCATCGCCTCGGGCGCCGCCGAGATCCAGCTCAACCTCGCGGCGCGCCGCTATCTCGACCTGCCGAGCGGAGAGCAGCGTGGACTTTGAACCGACCGACGACCAGGCGAGCATCGTCGACGGCCTCGACAAGCTGATCGCCTCCTTCGGTCTCGAGCCGCCGAAGGAGCCCGTCTTCTCGGCCTATGCGCGCGATCTCGACGCGGCGCTCGCCGAGAACGGCTATCTCGACATCGCGCGCGAGGACGGGTTCGGTGCGCTCGACGGTGCGCTGATCGTCGAGCGGCTGGCGCGCCATCCGCGCACGGTGGAGGCGGCGGCAACGATCCTGGTCGCGCCCGCGCTCGGCATCGAACCCGGCATCCGCCCGATCGCGCTGGCGACGCGCATCGACGCGGCCGCGCGCTACCTGCCGATGGCGGGCCTGCTGTTCGTGCTCGACGGCGACGATGTCCGCGTGATCGAGGTGACGCCCGAAGCGGTCGAGCCGGTCGAGACGCTGTTCGCCTACCCCTATGGCCGGCTGCGCGAACCCGCCGTCGCGACGGGCACGCTGCTCGAAGGCGACGCGGCGCGGACGCTGGCGCGTCGCTGGCGGCTGGCGATCGCGGTCGAAGCGGCGGGTCTGATGCAGTCCGCGCTCGATACCGTCGTCGAGCACGTCAGGACGCGCGTCGCGTTCGGGCGGCCGCTGGGCGGCTTCCAGGCGATCCAGCACCGGCTCGCGATGGCGGCGGAGACGACGCAATCGACCAAATGGCTCGCGCTGCGCGCCGCCTATAGCGACAGCGAGCAGGACTGCGCGGTCGCCGCCTGCTTCGCGCAGGATCGCATTCCCGGCTTCACCTACGATCTGCACCAATTTTCCGGCGCGATGGGGCTGACCCTCGAATATCCGCTGCACCATTGGAGCTACCGGCTGCGCGCGCTGCTCGGTGAGCTAGGCGGCAGCAGCGCGCAGGCACGCGCCGCGGCGCAGGCGGCATGGGCATGACCGACCTCGACCGTTTTCGCGCCGACGCGCGCGCATGGCTCGCCGCCAACGTGCCCACCGACAAGAGCCCACCCGACGGCCCCGCCTCACGCGACTATGTGCTGGCGTGGCAGCAGCGCCTCGCCTCGGGCGGCTGGACGGGAATCACCTGGCCGACCGCTTACGGCGGCCGGGGCTTGAGCGTCACCGAGCAGATCGTCTGGTGCGAGGAATATGCGCTCGCCGACGGCCCGACCCCGCTCGACGCCTCGTTCGTCGGGATGAACCATGCCGGGCCGACGCTGATCGCGTGCGGCACCGAGGAGCAGAAGGCGTTTCACCTTCCCAGGATCCTCGCGGGCGAGGTGATCTGGTGCCAGGGCTTTTCCGAACCCGGCACCGGCTCCGATCTGGCGAGCCTGCGTACCAAGGCGCGAATCGAGGGCGACGAACTGGTGATCGAAGGCCAGAAGATCTGGTCGAGCTTCGCCGACATCGCCGACTGGCAGGAACTGCTCGTCCGCACCGGCACCGAAGGCAAGCCGCATGCGGGCATCTCGTGGGTGATCTGCCCGATGGACGCGCCGGGCATCACCGTGCGCCCGATCGCGACGATGGCAGGGCCGACCAAGTTCTGCGAGGTGTTCTACGACAATGTCCGCATCCCGCTGGCGAACGTGGTGGGCGGCCTGAACAATGGCTGGTCGACCGCCATGTCGACGCTCAGCTTCGAGCGCGGCACCGCGGCGCTCGCGCTCCAGTTGCGGCTCGTGTTGCGCGTCGAGGAACTCGTCGCCGCCTGCCCGGCCGACCGGCCCGTGCTGCGCGCGCGGCTGGCGAGGCTGCGCGCCGAGGCGGCGGCGATGCGCGCGATGGCCTATCGCTTCGCGATCGAGGCGGCGACCGGCGTGCCGGGGCCCGAAGGCTCGATCATCCGCCTCTACTTCGCCGAGCTGTCACAGCGCGTCGGCGCCGCGGCGATCGATCTCTACGGGCTCGCCGCGCCCGAGACGCTCGGCGATCACGGCTGGGCGCACGATTATCTCGACTCCTTCTCCGAGACGATCGCGGGCGGCACCGCCGAGATCCAGCGCAACATCATCGGCGAGCGCGTGTTGGGCCTGCCGAGGGGGCCGCGGTGACGGTCGCACGTCCTCCCCTGTAAGGGGAGGGGGACCACCCGCAGGGTGGTGGAGGGGTGGACCACGCATCTGCGGGGCGCTCACCTTCCGAGGTCGGACACCCCTCCACCACTCGCTGCGCGAGCGGTCCCCCTCCCCTTGCAGGGGAGGATGATGAGGGTCACGCCCGCTCCCCCAGCATCCCCGCTAGCCTTTGCGAAATAATCCCCTCCGCCTCGCGCATGATCCGCTCGATCAGCACCTCGCAGGTCGGGACGTCGTGGATCAGACCCTGGATCTGGCCGGCCCAGATCAGCCCCGCGTCGAGATCGCCCGTCTCCAGCGCCTTGCGGCCGAGCGCGCCGCCGACGTAGGGCTGGATATCCTCGAACACCGCCTCCGCGCCCGCGGATATCTCGACGACCTTGTCCGACACGCTGTTCTTCGCGACGCGGCCGGTGTTCTTGAAGCGGCGGAAGATCAGGTTGGTCGCACGCTCGTCGTTGGCGACGAGGAACTGCTTCACCTTGTCATGGATCGGCGCCTCGGCGGTCGCGCAGAAGCGCGTGCCCATGTTGATGCCCTCCGCGCCCAGCGCGAGCGCCGCGACCAGCCCGCGCCCGTCGCCGAAGCCGCCGCTGGCGATCACCGGGATCGTGAGCCTGTCGACCGCCGCCGGGATCAGGATCAGCCCGGGGATGTCGTCCTCGCCGGGATGCCCCGCGCATTCGAAACCGTCGATCGAAATGACGTCCACGCCCATCCGCTCGGCGGACAGCGCGTGGCGGACGGCGGTGCATTTGTGCAGCACGGTGATGCCGTGCGCCTTGAACTCGTCGACATGCTCCTGCGGCTTGTGCCCGGCGGTCTCGACGATCGTGATGCCGCTGTCGATGATCGCGCGGCGATATTCGGCATAGGGCGGCGGCGAGACCGAGGGCAGGATCGTCAGGTTCACGCCGAACGGCTTGCTCGTCAGCGACCGGCAGCGCTCGATCTCGCGCCGCAGATCGTCGGGCGTCGGCTGGGTGAGCGCGGTCAGGATACCGAGACCGCCCGCGTTCGACACGGCCGCCACCAGTTCGGCGCGGCCGACCCACATCATCCCCCCCTGGACGATCGGATGCTCGATGCCGAGCAGTTCGGTGAAGCGGTTGCGGATCGCCATCACAGCGCCTCCACGATGGTGACGTTGGCGATGCCGCCACCCTCGCACATCGTCTGCAGGCCGTAGCGCTTGCCGCGCGCCTTGAGCGCATGGATCAGCGTCGCCATCAGCTTGGTCCCCGATGCGCCGAGCGGATGGCCGAGCGCGATCGCGCCGCCGTTGACGTTGAGCCTTGCCGGGTCGGCGCCGAGCGCCTTGAGCCACGCCATCGGGATCGCGGCGAACGCCTCGTTGACCTCGAACAGGTCGATATCCTCGAGCTTGAGCCCCGAGCGCGCGAACGCCTTCCTCGTCGCCGGGATCGGCTCCTCGAGCATGATCACGGGATCGCCCGCGGTGACGGTGAGGTTGACGACGCGCGCGAGCGGCGTCAGGCCGAAGCGCCTCAGGGCCGTCTCGCTGACCACCAGCACGCCCGAGGCACCGTCGGTCATCTGGCTGGCATTGGCGGCGGTGATCGTGCCGCCCGCCTCGAGCGTCTTGACCGAGGCCATCGCGTCCATCGTCCCGCCGCGGCGCACGCCGTCGTCGGTGTCGAAGACATGACCGTCAGGCGTCGTCACCGCCACGATCTCGGCCTCGAACGCGCCGCCATCGATCGCGGCCGCCGCCTTGGCGTGGCTGGCGAGCGCGTACGCATCCATCTCTTCGCGCGAGAAGCCGTATTTGTTGGCGATCGCCTGCGCGCCGTGGAACTGGCTGAACTCGGCGACGCCGTAGCGGTTCTGGATCGCCTTGGACCACGGCCCGGTGCCGACGCCGGCCTGCGCGTGGAGCTGGAAGTTGGAGCCCATCGGCACGCGCGTCATGCTCTCGCAGCCCGCCGCGATGACGACGTCCTGCGTACCCGACATGATCGCCTGCGCGGCGAAGTGCAGCGCCTGCTGCGAGGAGCCGCACTGCCGATCGATCGTGACGGCGGGCACGCTGTCGGGCAGCTTGGAGGCGAGCACGAGGTTGCGGCCGAAGGCGAAGGCCTGTTCGCCCGCTTGGGTCACGCAGCCGACGATCACGTCCTCGACCGCGGCGGGATCGATGCCGGTGCGCTCGACCAGCGCATTGAGGATGGTCGCGCCGAGATCGGCCGGGTGGACGTCGATCAGCCCGCCCTTGCGCGCACGACCGCCCGGGGTGCGGACCGCTTCGACGATATAGGCCTCGGCCATGTGATCACACTCCTCTGAAATTGGGTGGGCGCTTGGCGAAGAAGGCGGCGAGCCCTTCCCTGGCCTCGCCACCAGCCGCCGCCTGCGTCATCGATCGCAGCTCGCGATCGAGCTGGTCGGCGAGATCGGTCTCGAAGCTCGTCGCCAGCAATCCGCGCACCGCGCCGATCGCCGCGACCGGTGCGTCTGCGAGGCGGGTGGCGGTCGCCGATCCTTCGGCGGCGAGCGCCTCGTCGTCGACGACGCGCGTGACGAGGCCGATCGTCTCGGCTTCATCGGCCTTCACGCGGCGGTTGGTCAGCACGATCTCCTGCGCGCGGCGGAGGCCGACGAGGCGCGGCATCAGCCAGCTCAGGCCCCCGTCGGCGGTCAGGCCGATCGCGCCATAGGCGGGCGTGTAATGCGCCGAACGCGCGGAAAGCACGACATCGCCCAGGATCGCGAGGCTGAACCCGGCACCGGCGGCGGGTCCGTTGACCAGCGTCAGCAGCGGTTTGGGCATCCGCGCGAGGACGACGATCGCCTCGTGCAGCGTCTCGATCAGCTCGTGCAGCATCGCGGGCAGATCGTCGCCCGCCGCCTTCATCGCGGCGACGTCGCCGCCCGCGCAGAACAGCCGCCCCGCACCGGTGAGCACGACGCAACGGATCGCCGGATCGGCTTCGCATCGGCTCGCCGCATCGAGCAGCAAGCGGGCGAGCGGCAGGTCGATCGCATTGCCGACCTCGGGCCGGTCGAGCGTCAGCCGCGCGACCCCGTCCGCGACGTCGACCAGCAACGTCGGCCCGCCGCTCACCGCGGTGCCATCCGGATCGCGCCGTCGAGGCGGATCACCTCGCCGTTGAGCATCGGGTTGCGCACGATCGCCTCGACGAGCTGCGCATATTCGGCGGGTTTGCCCAGGCGACTTGGGTGCGGCACCTGCGCGCCGAGCGCATCCTGCACGTTCTGCGGAAACGCCTCCAGCATCGGCGTGAGGAAGATGCCAGGCGCGATCGTCATCACGCGGATCTTGTGCTGCGCCAGATCGCGCGCGATCGGCAGCGTCATGCCGACGACGCCGCCCTTCGAGGCGGCATATGCCGCCTGCCCGACCTGCCCGTCATAGGCGGCGACCGAGGCGGTGTTGACGATCACGCCGCGCTCGCCGTCGATCTCGTCGGCGGCCGCGAGCCGCGCCGAGAATTTCGAGATGACGTTGAACGTGCCGATCAGGTTGACGGTCACCGTCTTGGCGAAGGTATCGAGTGGATGAGGCACGTTCTCCTTGCCCACGGTCTTCACCGCGGGCGCGATCCCGGCGCAGTTGACGAGGATGCGCGCGGTGCCGTGCGCGGCCTCGGCGGCGTCCAGCCCGGCCGCGACGCTGGCGTCGTCGGCGACGTTGACGGCGACGAACAGGCCACCGATCTCCGCGGCGGCGGCCCTGCCCGCCTCCTCGTTCATGTCGAAGATCGCGACCTTGGCGCCCTCCGTCGCCAGCTTCTTCGCGGTGGCCTTGCCGAGCCCCGATGCGCCGCCCGTGACGATCGCCGCTACGCCTTCGATATTCACTGGGTGCGCCCTTCGGATTGTGTCAGATCGGCGATCGATAGCGCTTCGCCGTGCGGCCGCACATACCCTATCGACACATCGGCCGCGCGATGACCCGACGCGCCAGCCTAGCCGATCGTGGTCAGGCTTTCGTGCGTCGAGCGCTCGACCATGCCGTAGGCGGTTTGCCCGTCCCAGGTGAATTTCGCGCCGCCCTGCTGCAGGTTGAGCCCGCCGATGTCGGGATTGCCGACGCGGAAGGTGGAGAGCGTGGTCTTGCCCGCGATCACCGTGCGCCCGAACTCCGATTCGAGTTCGACCGTCACGTCGTCGCCTTCGGGCACGATGGTACGCAGGAACGGCGCCTTGACGATCTTGGCGGGCACCTGCCGGCCGTCCAGATAGATCACCGCATCGTTGTACGAATAGGTTTCCGTGTCCTCGCCGCGGGGCGGATAGGCGAGGCACCCGAAGGCGCGGCCGTCGGGGAACACCGCCGACAGCCAGCAATGGCCGTAGAAGCCGGTCAGGCTGCGCACGCTCTGGCGGTGGATGCGTGTGCCGGTCGCCTTGAAGTCGCGCGTCTCGGCGTCGATCTCGAGCGTCCCCGTCGCACGGAAATGATGCTCCATGCGGTAGCCGAGCCCCATCGCGGCGGCATTGTCCTTCTCCGCCTGCGTCATCCTCTCGGTGATCGCATATTCCTGCACCCAGGCGGGCGTCACCATCTCCATCTCGGCATGCAGGCGCACGCGCTTGGTGCCGCCCTTGCCGTGGCCGCCGTGGATCTGCTGGACCACGGTGCCGTCGACCGCGTCGCCGTCATAGTCGATCGTCCAGCGGCGGAACGGCTCGATGCAGCGGAACAGCAGCCCGCCCGCGCCGAGATCGGTCGGGCGGCCGTCGGGGCCGATCGCGGGCAGCGCCGGGCCCCAGCCCGCGCCGTTGAGCGCGCGACCGTCGGGAAAGGTGAAGGCCGCCTGCACGCGGCGATTGTTCCACGATGCGGCCTCCGCCTCGATCCCCATGCGCGGGAAGCCGATCGTGCCGTTCTCCTCGAAGAACCACACCGATACGCTCTCGCGCATCTCGGGGTCGTCGGGCTGGCCGGGCAGGACGAGATCCTGCTCGAGCCTGAGCCCGCCGCGCAGCTGGTCGATCGTGAGCGTCATATCATCCTCCGTCGATGTCGGTCGTCCAAGGCGGACGTGCTGGTCCCGCTTCGATCAGGAGACGACCCGGCCGCCGTTGACGCCGATCGTCTGCCCGGTGACGTAGCTGCTATCTTCCGAGACCAGCCAGGAGACGGCATTGGCGATGTCTTCGGGCTCGCCGAGCCGACCGACCGGCAGCGACTTGGCGAGAACCTCGGGCGTGATCTGGAAACGGTGGCGGTTGGCTTCCGACATGATCGTGTTCATCACCGATCCGGGCGGGACGTTGTTGACCGTGATTCCCATCGGGCCGAGCGCCTGCGCCAGCGACCGCGTCATCGACACCACCGCGCCCTTCGACGCCGAATAATGAACCTGTTCGAGGCTTCCGCTCTGCGCGCTAGACGAGGAGATGTTGACGACGCGGCCCCAATGCGCGGCCTTCATGTCGGGCAGCACCACCTGCGTGCAGATGAAGGTGCCGATCACGTTGATCTCGAGCATCTTCTCCCAATCGGCCTCGGTCAGCTCCTCGAACGCGATGAAGTTCGAGATTCCGGCATTGTTGACCACGATCGTGACGGGGCCGAACGCCGCGCGCAACTTGTCCACCGCCGCCGTTACCTGCGCGCGATCGGCGATGCTCGCCTGCAGCGCGATCGCCTTGCCGCCCGCCGCCTCGATCTCGGCGACCACCGCCTGGCTGCCGGCGAGATCGAGGTCGAGCACGCCGACCGCCTTGCCTTCGCGCGCGAGCCGCAGGCTGATCGCCCGACCGATCCCCGCCGCGGCCCCTGTCACCAATGCCGTGTGCTGTGCCATATCGTCATCCCTCTGCTTGGTTGGTGGCGGACATCGTCCCCGCATCGATCGCGGAGGCCGCCGAACAGGTGTCGCTTCCGACCGATCTCATTCCTCGTAGACCACGGTCACCTCGCGTGCCGTCGGCCGGCCCTGGCAGGTCAGCACATAGCCCATCGCCACCTCCTCCGGCCGCAGCGCGTCGTTCCAGCGCATCCGCGCGCTGCCTTGCGTGATCCGCGCGACGCAGGTCGCGCAGTTTCCCATCAGGCACGAGACCGGCGGACGCAGCCCGGCATGATAGGCCGTCTCGAGGATCGTCTCGTCTCCCGCCGGCACCAGAACGTGCCGCGCGCCGTGCAGGATGACGGTCAACGTCTCGCATGGTTCGGGGGCCGTTGCGTCCTCGGCGCTGGCAGGGGCTGGCGGTGCTTGGGTCATCGAGTTCGGCACAGGCATCGGCAATCGGCGTGGTGGCCGTCAAGGACGGCAGCGATCGTACGTCCCGATATCGCCGGGGTGGTGCATGCCGCCGCGCCGGGGGCGACGCTTGACTCCATTGCCTGCGGGTCGCGCAAAGGCGGCATCGCCCGTGCGTTATATCCCCGCGGGGCTGCTTCGGCCGCGAAAAGACCGGTAACCTCCCGGCGACAAGGGTCCGCTCGCCGAGCCGTCCGCGCTCGGGCGCCGCCGAAGATCGGAATTCCCGCAGGAGACACGATGCCAGACGCCTACATCATCGACGCGGTCCGTACGCCGCGCAGCATCGGCAAGGTCGGCAAGGGCGCGCTTTCGGCGATGCATCCCGAGCATCTGACCGCGACGGTGATGCGCGCGATCCGCGATCGCAACAATCTGGCGACCGCCGACATCGACGACGTGATCTGGGGCGTCGGCGCGCCGATGGGGAAGCAGGGTTCGCTCGCGCGCATGTCGGCGCTCGATGCCGATTTCGACGTGACCGTGCCCGGCATCGGCGTCTCGCGCTTCTGCGGCAGCGGGCTCAGCGCCACCGCGCTCGGCGCGGCGCAGATCATGGCCGGCATGGAGGATCTGGTGCTCGCCGGGGGCACCGAGATGATGTCCTACGTCAACCAAACAGTGCAGGAGCAGATCGCGGCGGGCCTCCACGGCGGCGGCATGGGCGCGAGCAATGCGCGGCTCCAGGCCAAGCATCCGCAATCGCACCAGGGCGTCGCCGCCGATGCCATCGCATCGATGGAAGGGATAGATCGCGCAACGCTCGACGCCTATTCGGCCGAGAGCCAGCGACGCGCCGCCACCGCGATCGCCGAAGGACGCTTCGCCAGATCGACGATCGTCGTCGCCGACGACGAGGGCAATGTGATCCTCGATCACGAGGAGTTTCCGCGACCGGACACGACTATCGAAGGCCTTGCGGCGCTCAAGCCCAGCTTCGAGAAGATCGCCGACATGCCCGCCGACAAGGACGGCACCACCTTTCGCCAGCTGATCAACCGACGCTATCCGGATCTCGACATCAAGCCGGTCCATCATGCCGGCAGCTCGTCGGGGGTGGTCGACGGATCGGCAGGCATCCTGCTCGCGTCGCGCGCCTATGCCGACGCGCACGGGCTGAAACCGCGCGCGCGCATCGTCGCGACCGCCAATGTCGGCGTCGATCCGACGCTGATGCTCAACGGCCCCGGCCCCGCCGCGCTCAAGGCGCTCAAGCGCGCGGGACTGACCGTCCGGGACATCGACCTGTGGGAGGTCAACGAGGCGTTCGCGGTGGTGATCGAGAAGCTGATCCGCGACCTCGCGCTCGATCGCGAGACGGTCAACGTCAATGGCGGCGCGATCGCGCTCGGTCATCCGATCGGCGCCACCGGCGCGATCCTGATCGGCACGCTGCTCGACGAGCTCGAGCGACGCGACCTCAAGCGCGGTCTCGTGACAATGTGCGCTGCGGGCGGTATGGCACCCGCCATGATCATCGAGCGCATATGAGGCCGATCGCCGCGGCCGAGGAGGTCGCGATCGACGAGCCTTCCAATCCGCGCCGCGAAATCGGCCTCAAGATGGCGGTGCTCGCGCGGCAGATGCGCCAGCGCTTCGACGAGCGGGTCGAGCAGATGGGGGTCACGCGCGCCAAGTGGGTGCTGATCGCCGCGGTTGCCGGCAATCCCGGCACGACGCAGCGCGAGATCGCGGCGAAACTCGAGGTCTCGGACGTCACCGCTGGCCGGATGATCGATCGGATCAGCGCCGATGGCCTGATCGAGCGTCGCGAAAACCCGCAGGATCGGCGCGCCTATCGGATCTTTCTCACACCGGCCGCGCAGCCGGTGATGGCCAAGCTCGCCACGGCGGCGGATGCGTATGAGCAGGAGATGTTCAGCTGCATGGACGAGGCCGAGCTCGAGACGATGAACGCGCTGCTCGACAAGCTTTCCGCGCACTGCGGCAATACGCGCCGCGAGACCGGCGATCGCAAGGCCTTCCAGGATATACCGCTGACCGGAGGGCGCGCGATCTCCTGATCGGCATCACGGCGCGTATATGCCGAGCGTCGGATCGCTGCGCGGATCGGGAGTTTCCGCCCGCCAGCGCACCGATCCCAAGGGCCTTTCGAGCCGCCGCCGCAGCACGCGCTCGCCGGGCGCATACCGGTTGTAGGAATCGGCCACCGCCTGCATCGCCAGATCGGCCTGCGTGAAGCGCGTGCGCTGCCTCAGATAATCCTGCCAGGTCGGGAAGTGGAACCGCTCGGTCCACAGCGCGGTATCGGCGAGGTCGCGCGCGATCGACCAATCGAAGGCACCGTTGCGCAGCCGCACGCCCTGCAGCGCGAGCATCGCATCGTAGAAGCTGCGCGCCTCCGCGGGATCGACGCGGTAGTCGATCTCGACCACGATCGGGCCGCTGCGATGCGTGATCGCCAGCGCGACGTCGGGTTCGTTGCTCAGCTCGACGGCACTGACATCGGCGCCGACAACGCCGGGCAACGGCAGAACCAGCCCGAGCAGAGGCAGCAGCAGCAATCCGATCGCCGAGCCGATCAGCGCCGCCGCAATGCCGTGGCCGCTCGCCACCTGCCCCCAGAACCACGATCCGAAGGCGAGACCGCCGGTCAGCGACGACTGATACCAGGCCAGCGATCGCGCGGTGACCCAGCGCGGCACCGAGAGCTGGATCGCGACGTTGAGCATCGAGATCGTGATCATGTTGGCGGCCCCCGCCACCGCCATCGCCGCCATCGTCAGCGGCACGCTGCGGCTGAGGCCCGTCACGAGCACCATCAGCCCGACCGCGACGGTGGCGATCCGCACCGAACTTTCCGGGGACAGCCGATCGCGCAGATCGCTCACCATCAGGGCGCCGATCACCGCACCCACTCCGGTCGCGCCCAGCAGCAGACCATAGGTGGCGGCGTTGCCGTGGAGCAGATCGCGCGCCACCAGCGGCGTGAGCGCTGCGGTCGCCGCGCCCGTCAGCCCGAAGGCGAGCGCGCGGATCATCACGGTGCGCACCGAGGGCGCGTGGATCGCATAGCGCAGCCCCGACACGATCGCGCGCGGCAGACGCTCCGGCGGCAGGCGCGGCGGCGTGCTCCGTCGTCTCCACAGGAAGAACGCACCGAGCAGCGGCAGATAGAGCAGCGCGTTGGTGGCGAACGCGGCTTTCGCACCGAATGCCAGCACGATCACGCCGCCCAGGGCCGGCCCGAAGCTGCGCGCGATATTGTAGCTGACCGAGCCCAGCGATACCGCGGCAGGCAGATGCTCGGGAGGCACCTGCTCGCTGATCGAGGCCTGCCAGGCCGGGCTGTAGAGCGCGACGCCGCCGCCGATCAGGAAGCAGAAGGCGAGCAGCACCCACGGCCCGGCGAGCCCTGCGGTGGACAACAGCGTGAGCACGACCGCCGCGAGCGTCGAGAAGCTCAGGCCCACCATCGCGATCTTGCGGCGATCGAACATATCGGCGATCGCCCCCGCGGGCACCGCGACCAACATCAGCGGCAGCATCAGCGCGGTCTGGACCAGCGCCACCATTCCAGCCGATGCCAGCCGCGTCATTTCCCAAGCCGCCGCCACGCCGAGCACGAGTTGGCCGAAATTCGACAGCAGGCTCGCGGCCCAAATGTTGCGGAAGGTCGCATCGCGCAGCGGCTGCAGCGCCTTCCACCCTGCCTCGCCGTGCTTCGGCGTCGCGTCCCCCATCGTCTTCCCCCTCCTATGCGGGACCGCGCCTGCCGATGCGACCGGGCCGTCGCCCGATCAGCGCGGCGCCATCCGGATCGCGCCGTCGAGCCGCAGCGCCTGCCCGTTGAAATAGCTGTTCCGCACCAGTTCGAGCACGAGGCTGGCGAATTCCTCCGGCTTGCCCAGGCGCTTGGGGAAAGGCACCGACGCGGCGAGCGATTCGAGGACATGCGCGGGCACGCGGAGCATCGGCGGCGTCGCGAAGATGCCGGGCATCACCGCGTTGACGCGGATGCCGAGATCCATCAGGTCGCGTGCCATCGGCAGCACCATGCCGTTCACGCCGGCCTTCAGGCCGCCGTAGAAGACCTGGCCGATCTGACCGTCCTGCGCGGCCGCGCTCGATGTCAGCGTGATCACGCCGCGCTCGCCGTCCTCGAGCGGATCGAGCGACGCCATGCCGAGCGCCGACAACGATGCGACGCGATAGGTCGCCACCAGCACGCCGTTGGCGGACAGGATGAAATCCTCGGTCGACGGGCGTTTGAAGCCGCCGGTCTCCTTGTCGCGGCTCACCGTCCTGCCGCCCTTGCAGACCACCGCGCAGTGGAGGAGCACGCGCTCCTGCCCGTGTGCGCCGCGCGCCTTCGCGAAGCCGGCGACCACGCTGTCCTCGTCGAGGATGTCGACCTTGCAGAAGACCCCGCCGACCTCGGCGGCGATCGCCTCGCCCGCCTCTTCGTTGAGATCGAAGATCGCGACCTTGATGCCGGCGGCGGCGAGTGCCTGCACGCTTGCCCGGCCGAGCCCCGACGACCCTCCGGTGACGACTGCCGACGTGGAGGAATCGATCTTCATGCGCTGCCTTCCTGCCCACCCGGCCCGCAATCCCGAAGCCGCGCTTTTGCCGGACGTGTTCGCAGGCGCCCCGCGGCGCCGCAAGCGAAGCCGCATCGGCGTCCCGGGATATCGCGGGGGCGGATTGGAATATCGCGGTGGCGCATAAGCTCCGGCGGTTCGGTTGCGGTAATGCCTTTTGCGACGGGCGACGCTAGTCTGCCGCAATATGGCATGGCGCGGCAGGATCCTTTCCCCGTCGTCCGCCATCGAACGGCGGCCGGCAGGTATCGGGGGTTTGGAAGTTATGACGCAGGTGATGAAGGGGGTTCGGGTGCTCGAGGTGGCGCAGTTCACCTTCGTTCCCGCCGCCGGCGCCGTGCTCGCCGATTGGGGAGCCGACGTGATCAAGGTCGAGCACCCGGTGCGCGGCGATACCCAGCGCGGGTTCCTCAACATGGGCGGCGTCACGCTCGATCCGAACCGCCACACGCTGTTCGAACATCCCAATCGCGGAAAGCGCAGCGTTGGCATCGACCTGTCGACCGCCGAAGGCCAGGAACTGCTCTACGAGATCGCCAAGACGTGCGACGTGTTCCTGACCAATTATCTTCCGCAGGTACGCCAGAAGAACAAGTTCGACGTCGAGCATATCCGTGCGGCCAACCCCGACATCATCTACGCACGCGGCTCCGCCTATGGCGACAAGGGCGCCGAGCGCGAGACCGGCGGCTTCGACGGCACCGCCTTCTGGTCGCGCAGCGGCATCGCCTACGCAATGACGCCCGAGGCGCTCGAAGGTCCGCTGACGCAGGGCATTCCCGCGTTCGGCGATTCGATCGGCGGGATGTTCATCGCCGGCGGCATCTCGGGCGCCCTCTTCCACCGCGAGCGGACCGGCGAGGCGACCGAAATGGATATGTCGCTGCTCAGTGCCGCGTGGTGGGCGTCGGGCGCGCTGATCGCGCAGGTCGCCGAGACGGGGATCATGACGCGCAACGGCATGCCGGCTTCGGGCGGATCGGCGCGCAACCCGCTGATGGGCAATTTCCGCACCTCGGACGGCGGCACGATCAACCTCTGCATGGTCAGCCCGACCGGACTGATCCGCGACACGTTCGAACATGCCGGCATCCCCGATGCCGCGGACGATCCGCGCTTCGCCGACGTGTACAAGTTGATCGAGAACGCCGGCGCCGCGAGCGACCTGCTCGTCGCCGCCTTCGCCAAGCAGCCGTTCGACTATTGGCGCAAGCATCTCAAGACGATGAAGGGCCAGTGGGCGCCCATCCAAAGCTTCGAGGACTTGCTCGAGGACGAACAGGCGCTCGCCAACGACATGATCGTCGAGGTCGAGCTCGACGAAGGCCGGCCGCTCAGGCTGGTCCGCAATCCGGTGCAATTCGACCATCGGCCCGTCGAGACGACGCGTTCGCCGCAGGCATCGGAGCATACCGAGACTTTTCTGATGGAGATCGGTATCGAATGGGATCGCATCGAGAGCCTGAAGGCCGCAGGCGCTATCGCCTGATGGTCGCCGCCAGACAGCCGAGGACAGCATGAAACCGGGAACGAAGCTCAAGAGCGCGGTGTGCGACACCGAAGCGATGGTGATCAGGGGCGGCGACGCCGTCGTCTCGTGCGGCGGCGCACCGATGGTCGAGAACAGGCCCGCCGAACCGGGCACCATCGATCCCGCCTTCGCCGAAGGCAGCAAGATTGGCAAACGCTATGTCGATGCCGCGGGCACCGTCGAGCTGCTCTGCATCAAGGCCGGCAAGGGATCGCTGTCGGTCGACGGCGTCGCGCTGACGACGAAGGACGCCAAGCCTCTCCCGTCCTCCGACTGAGCGCGTCGGTGAACCTGTCGCTGATCCTGCAGATGGCCGCCGAGGCCGGGCCCGATAGGATCGGGCTGGTGTGCGACGGGCGACGCTGGACCTATGCCGAGCTGTGGCAGGCAGCGATCGGCGCCGCGATCGCCGTCGCCGCGAGCGGGGCGTCCCACGTCGCGTTGCTGGACGAGAGCAGCGAGGCGGCACCGATCGCGCTGTTCGGTGCCGCGCTGGCCGGCATACCCTATGTTCCGCTCAACTACCGTCTTGCCGACGCCGACCTCGCCGCGCTTCTCGCCCGGATCGCACCGGCCTACATCGTCGGCGACGTCGATCGCGTCGCGCTATTGTCGTCCGGCGCCGGTCACGTCGTTCGGTCGCGCATCGACTTCGTCGGAGAGGCGGAGGCGCTCGGGATCGGCGCCGCCGAGCCGGCCGACACCGACGAGACGATCGCCGTCCAGCTGTTCACGAGCGGGACGACGGCGGCGCCGAAAGCGGCGGTCCTGCGCCACGCCAATCTGCTGTCGTACATATTCGGCACGGTCGAGTTCATGTCGGCGGCCGACGACGAGGCGGCGCTGGTCAGCGTGCCGCCTTACCATATCGCTGGGATCGCGGCGTTGCTCAGTTCGATCTACGCGCTGCGGCGCATCCTTTTGCTGCCGGCGTTCGAGCCGGACGCCTGGCTCGCGCTCGTCGCCGCCGAAGGCGCGACCAATGCCTTCGTCGTGCCGACGATGCTGTCGCGCATCATCGCGCGGATCGATGCCGGCACGTCCGCCGACACCGGCTCGCTACGGGCGATCGCCTATGGCGGCGGCCGGATGCCCGTCGAGATGATCGACCGCGCGCTGACGCTGTTTCCCGAAACGGGCTTCACCAACGCATATGGGCTGACCGAGACGAGCTCGACCGTCGCGCTGCTCGGCCCCGACGAGCACCGCGCCGCGCACGGATCGGGCGACATCGCCGTGCGTGCGCGGCTCGGCTCGGTCGGCAGGCCGCTGCCCACGATCGAACTCGAGATCCGCGACGAGGACGGCCGCGCCCTCCCCCCCGGCGAGCGCGGCGAAATCTATGTGCGCGGCGATCAGGTCTCGGGCGAATACAAGGAACGCAGCGCGCTCGATGCCGACGGCTGGTTTCCCACTCGCGATGCCGGCTGGCTCGATTCCGAAGGCTATCTCTTCCTCGCGGGGCGCGCCGACGACGTGATCGTGCGCGGCGGCGAGAACATCTCGCCGGGCGAGATCGAAGACGTGCTGGTCGCGCATCCCGCTGTCGCCGACGTCGCCGCGGTGGGCATGCCCTCGATCGAATGGGGCGAAGCCGTCGCCGTCGCGGTCGTCCTCCGACCCGGCCACACTGCGCCCGGCGAAACGGAATTGCGCGCGCTCGTCCGCGACCGGCTGCGCTCGTCGCGCGTGCCCGAGCGGATCATCATGCTCGACGCGCTGCCGTACAACGAAATGGGCAAGCTGCTCCGTCGCGAGATCCGCAAGCTCTTCCAGGACTGACGAGCCGATCAGGCGGCGCACGGCCTGGCGGGAACGGCGGTTGCACGTCGGCCTGCCGACTTCCGCCCACCCTGTCCCGATATCCCTGTGCGGCAAGCGTTCGCTGACTGTCTCCCCATGCTTTGCCGCACTGCAACCGAGACCGTCTCATTTTTTGTTGACTCCGCTCGGCAGTTGGCGGAGCATGCTGCAAAATAAAGGAGAGAGAGAGATGGCTACGGTTCTGAAGCCGGCCAAAGCAAAGGCCGCCCAGCGCGTGATCGAAGTGCTGGATTTTTTCGACGAACAGCATCGTCAGGCATCGGTGATGGATATCGCCCGACGCTATAATCGCCCGCAATCGAGCACATCCGAGCTGCTCGCGAGCCTCGTCGATCTCGGTCTGCTCTACAAGGACGCCGCATCGCGTTCCTACACCCTCACGCCGCGTGCCGCGATCCTGGGCTCCCTGTCGCAGCCCCGCCTGGTGCGCGACGGCATCCTGTCCACGCTGATCGACGATCTGCGTAGCCAGACGGGTCACGGCGTCGTCCTGATCGGCATGGTGGGCCCCAACGCGCAGCTGTTCCGCTGGAAGCCGGGCGTGCGTCCGGTCGATCCGACCGCCGGCAACGGCCTGCTGGGTGGCGCGCAGGATCGGCTTTGCGACACCGCCGCAGGCTGGCTGCTGCTCTCCACGCTGCCGACGCAACGTCGCGAGGGGCTGCTTCGCCGGCTAAACGCCGAAGCGTCGGAAGATCGCAAATTCCATCACGGTGAAATGAGCGCGCGCATCCAGGATTGTGATCGCCAGGCCTATGCGATCGGGCCGACGGGTTTCGACGTCGCCGCGTCCGTCGCCGCGATCCTGCTGCCCAGCGAACCCAATGATCGTCCGATGGCGCTGGGCTTCGTCTACAACAAGGCGGACGACATCGATCCTACGGCGCTGATCACGGTGCTGCAGCGCTCGGTGCAGCGCAGCCTCGGCCCGGTCGGTGGGACGGATACGCTGATGACGATGGCCAACGCGGCCTGAACGGCGTCGATCGCTCCGGTAAATGCTGCAGGGCGGGGCGGGACGACCGTTCCCGCCCTGCCTGCGTTTACGCGAATTGCAGGTCGTGGATCGGCCCGTCGAAATTACCGCTGAGCTTGGCCGTGGCTTCGGCGAGCGCGCGCGGCTCGGCCCCGTTGAGATAACCGTCGATCAGTTGCTGGTAGTTGCTGATCAGCCCTTCGATCACCTTCGACAGACGCATGAAATCGAAGCCCTCGGCATGGAGCCCGATCTGCTGGCGCGGGATATTGGCGTAGTCCTGCTGCGGGATCGGCGGAAACTGATCGCTGTCATAGGGCAGCATCGTCGGCTCCATCGACACCGGCGGCTCCTGCCCTTCGGAGAAATGCGCGAGCGACCACAGCTCGAACAGGCAGGTTTCGGGACCGAGCGGTCGGATACGATAGGCGGCCATGCTCGAGAGGAACGGCAGCAGGAAATAGTTCGGGAAGATGAACTCGACCGCCTTGACCGGCGTGTTGCCCGCGATCGCGTTGAGATCGGGCGTCGCCTCGCCCCGCGCGCGGCCCTGCTCGGTGACCTGATGGTTGAGCATGCCGAACCAGGTCATGATCGCCTGCATCGGATCCTCGGGCAGATCGACGTCGATCATGGTCTGCGCGATCGCGACATCCTTGGCGTGGCACATGCCCGCCATGCCTTCGCTCAGCAGCTCCATATGCCGCACCTGCGCGACGATATTGTCCCGGATGCTGAGATTGGGATTGACCGGCTGGCCGATCCCGCCCGTGTCCGTCCCGTACATGCTATTGTAGAGGATCGGCACCGTGTTCTGCAGCTGCGGATGCGTCCGCATCACGTGATAGCCTTCCATGAAGGCCTCCATCGCGGTCTTCCAATTGGCCGGAAGCACGGTTCCGAAGCACCATTCGGCGCGCATCCCGTCGGCATTGTAGGCGTCGAGGCCGGCGGCGAGCGGCCCGACCGACTCGCGCAACGACACCGCATCGTCATCGAAGTTGACGAAGGCGCAGCCGATGAATTCTTCCACCCGGCAGGTCTTGAGCGCGAGATCGTCCTGGTCGAGCTGGCTTTCGGAGAACATATGGCGCCCGTAGACGAAGGTGTTCTTCCCATCGACGTTCCAGCGCCAGCCATGGAACGGGCAGATGAACCCCTTGCCCTTGCAGTTGCCGTGACCGGCCGCGAGCTGCACGCCGCGGTGACGGCAGGCATTATGATAGGCGCGCACGCCATCCTTGGTGCGCACCACGATCACCGACTTGCCGAGGTTCGAATATTCGATCCAGTCGCCGATCTCGGGGATTTGCTCGAGCCGGCAGGCCATCTGCCAGACGTGCGGCCACAGTCGCTCGGTCTCCAGCTTGTAGAACTGCTCGTCGTAATAGCGCTTCGTCGGAATGCGTTCCGGGTCGATCACCGGATACGGCACCCGTCCCAGCGACGGATCGGCCTCTGCCATCGGATACCTCTCGATTCTGCTCAAGGTAAGAGCCTATCGGCGCGACGTCGCGCTGCAACCGGGAATGGCCGCGCATCCAACATATCGCCGAGAGGATACCGGGCCGCGTCCGTCGCGCGGGCGGCTGGCGCCTCACGAGCCTGATCGCCACGGCGATAGCTGCCGGCGGATCATCCCGGTGCGTGCAGCGGAGCCGGGGGCCGCGCATAATCGGCGACCGACAGCGCCGAGGAGAAGCCATTGTTTGACCGTTCCGTATCCGAGGCCGAGCGCCTGAGCGCGCGTCAGGCCTCGATCATCGGCGAGCCGCCGCGGATTCCGCCGTTGGCGCCCGAGGATTTCACCGAAGAGATGCGCGAATCGACGCGTGCGCTGCGGCGGGCGGCGGGCCTGCCGCCCGAGGGGCCCGTCGTCGAATATGTCGCGACGGCGCTGCGCCATCCCACGCTCTATCAGGCGCATACCGCGCTCGCCATCCTGCTGATGAGCCGGGGAACGCTTCCGGTGCGCGATCGCGAATTGGCGGTTTTGCGGACGGGCTGGCTGTGCGAGGCGCCGTTCGAATGGGGCGAGCACGTCGCGATGGGCAAGCGCGTGGCGGGATTGACCGCCGAGGAGATCGAATGGGTGATCGAGGGCTCCTCGGCTCCGGGATGGGACGACCATGACCGCGCCGTCCTGGCAGCCGTCGAGGAGTTGCACCGGGATTCGATGATATCCCAGCCGACCTGGGATATCCTCGCGCGACGCTTCGGCGACCAACAACTGATCGAGCTGCCGATCCTCATCGCGCAATATATGGGCGTGGCGTTCCTTCAGAACTCGCTGCGGATCCGCCTGATGGACGGCAATGTCGGGCTGACCGCGCGCTGATCGCGCTACGCGTCCGCGGGCGGTGTCGGCTGCAGCCGGATGCTCATGCTGTAGGACAGATCGGGCGACTGGATGCTTGATTGTCGACCGTTCGGATGGATAACGGTGACACGGCCGAACGCCGGCAGCGAGACGAAGCCGGTCGCGTCGTCGATCCACCTGTGCAGCGCGGCGCGGGCATGCTCCATCGCCTGCGCGCCGGCCTTGACGTCGCCGGAGGCCTCGAGTTCCTCGGCGAGCTTGAGCACGCGGTCGGCGATCGGATCGATCGCCTCCGAAGCGCGCGTCTCGTCGGCTTGGTCGTCATCCATGCTGCAATCCCGCCACCCTCGTTGATCGTCGACCAACGATAGCTGTGAAAAAGCGTTCGACGCACCGGGTAGCTCCATTTCGCAAGCCGACACCGCACGGGCGATTTGTCCGGCCCGCGATTGGAGATGGCATCCGATACTGCGATAGTCTGCCAGAGATTCTGGAGGACATCATGGCAGACGAAGACGTCGAACTCGCGAGCTCCGCGCGCAAATATTGGTCAGCGGAGGGCTACAAGCCCGGCGGCGTGGTGCGCGAAGTCGATTATGCCTCGCAGTCGGGCGGTCTCGACGCCGCGCTCGCGGGCATCAAGATCGTCGACTGCGACACGCACATGACCGAGGCGCCGGACCTCTTTACCTCGCGCGTCACGGCGAAATTCAAGGATCGCGTGCCCTTGGTGAAGCGCGTCAACGGCGTCGACCGTTGGTTCGTCGGCGACCGCGATTTCGGG
Source organism: uncultured Sphingomonadaceae bacterium (assembly GCA_964247655.1). Classification (GTDB taxonomy): domain Bacteria; phylum Pseudomonadota; class Alphaproteobacteria; order Sphingomonadales; family Sphingomonadaceae; genus Solisphingomonas. The sequence goes on from CAXTVK010000001.1 coordinate 67,967, forward strand.
CAGCTCGGCGGCAACGTGATCCGCAAGGACAACAACAAGCTGCTCGGCCGGCTCGCCTTCCCGACGCTCGACGAGGCGCATCCCGGCGGGCACGAGATCGGGCCGCGGTTGCAGGCGATGGACGACATGGGCGTCTATGCGCAGATCTGCTATCATAATTCCGGGGTCACGCAGGCCGGATCGCTGATGTCGCTCGGCGACAACGAACTCGCGGTCCAGATCATCAAGACCTATAACGACGCCGCGATCGAGCGCCAGAAAGCGTCGGGCGAGCGGCTGTTCACGCTCGGCCACCTGCCGATCTGGGACAAGGCGGAGATGGACAGGGAGGCGCAACGCTGCGTCGACATGGGCCTCAAGGGCTTCGTCCTGCCCGACACGCCGGAGCGCGTCGGCGTGCCGTCGTTCATGCACGACTATTGGGATAATTTCCTCCAGCTCTGCAACGACACCGGGATGCCGCTCAACTTCCATCTCAACGCGGCGATCGATCCCAACACGCTCACCTGGGAGGGATTCCAGTTCGAGCAGACGCTGTCCGTGGTCGCGACGATGTTCTCGATCGGCAACGCGGCGACATTGGGAAACTGGATGGTCAGCGGCCGGCTCGATCAATATCCCAAGCTCAAGATCGGCCTGATCGAAAGCGGCATGGGATGGGTGCCGTTCGCGGTCGAGGCGCTCGAGCATCAGTTCGACGAAATGCTGCCGACGATGTCGAAGACCCTGACGCGGCGGCCGTGGCAGTATTTCCGCGACCATTTCCACTGCACCTTCTGGTTCGAGACCGTCGGGCCACAGCTGCTGCTGGAGACGATCGGCGTCGAGAACGTGCTGTTCGAGACCGACTTTCCGCATCCGACCTCGCTATATCCCGGCGTGCAGGCGCATGTCATGAAGACGCTCGGCGGCTACAGCCACGACATCCGCAAGAAGGTGCTGCAGGACAACGCGGTCAAGCTCTACAACCTGCCCTTCTGACGGCGCTCGGACGGCATCGCCATTGCGACCCTGGGCCTAACCAGGGTCGCAATGACGGGCTGAATCAGCGCAGCTCGCTCTAGCCGCCCATCTCGAAATGCTCCATCGCGCCGCCGCGCGACACGGGCGTGAGGAGCGCGCGGAACTCGGCGGCGACCGGCATCCGCGAATAGGCGGCGTGCGCGTCCAGGCTCTCCCATTCGACGAGCAGCATGAATTTGTCGGGGTTTTCGACGCCCCGGCCGAAGCGCACCGATCGTACGCCGGGCACGGCGGCGAGCATCCGCACGCCCCGATCGGTCATCATCGCCAACATTTCGGCCTCGGCCCCCTCGCGTGCGAGCAGCTCGGCGCGTTCCAGCAGCATGGCGTTCTCCTCGATGGATTTATTTGGGGACGACGGACGCATTGAGGAAGGGATCGTTGCCGACGAACACCGGCGCGCTGTCGAACAGCGAGATCCGCCATTCGCGATCGTCGCCGCGCGCGAATTCCATGCGGCAATCCGCGACGATCGTGGGCCCCACGAGATTAAGGACGGGCGGCTTGCCCTCGGCGGAATAGTTGATGAGCGTGAAGGCGACGCTCGCTGTGTCCGATCCGGCGAACGAGGACAGGAAATTCGAGATCGCATGGCGTTGCGTGCGGACGCCGTCGCGCTGCTGCGTGCGGACCCGCTCGTTGCGCGCGGCGTAGAAGTCGCGGATCGCCGCGTGTCCGCGGTGCGGCTTGCCCGCCAGCATATAGGTGCAGTCCTCGGTGCAGAGCCGCGCGATGTCGGCCCCGCCCTCGATATCGAGCTCGCGGCACCATTCGGCGATCAGCTGCTGGATCTCGACGGCGGATACCGCCGTCTCGGGATCGAACCTCGGCATGATCTCTCCTTTCGACCGATAGGATTGATCGATCGTCGCACCGACTGTGCCGCGCCGATGGGGCATGCCGCAACTCCCGCCGCACGACGCATCGCGGGTGCGATCAGGCGCGCGCGGCGGCACCGGGAAGAGGCCTGATCGCCCCCTTCCGCTTATGATCCTGACAACGATAGCGAAGAGGATCGACGATGGCCGTCCCCGTGTACGAACGCATCCTGCATCTGCTCGAGGCCGAAGGCATCAAGGCGTTGTTCGGCATCCCCGATCCGGGCTTCGTCCATATGGCGGTGACGGCGGAGGCGCGGGGCTGGCGGGTGATCGCGCCGCATCACGAGCAGTGCGGCGCGTTCATGGCCGACGCCTGGAGCCGGATGACGGGCGTGCCGGGCGTGTGCTTCGGCACGATGGGCCCGGGCGTCGCCAATCTCGCCGCCGCCGCGATCGTCGCCGCCAAAGAGAATTCGCCGACCCTCTTCCTCGCCGGCAATCGCGCGCGTTCCGAAGAGCATCGCGTCAAGCGCGGGCGCATCCAATATATCAGCCAGACCAAGTATTTCGAACCGTCGATGAAATATTGCGGGGTGATCGAATATGCCGAGCGCACCGACGACATCCTGCGCGAGGCGCTGCGTGTCGCGCAGTCGGGAAAGCCGGGGCCCGTCTATGTCGAAATCCCCAGCCACGTGCTGCACCAGACGCCGGAATGGGGCCCGCTGCTGGCGCCGGAAGACTATCGCCTCGTCCACCTGCCCGCCGCCGCGCCGCACATCGAGAAGGCGGCGGCGCTGATCGGTGCGGCCCGGGCGCCGATCCTGCTCGTCGGCCAGGGCGTCCACACCGCGCGGGCACAAACACCGGTCGGCGAACTGGCCACGCTGCTCGGCTGCCCGATCGTCCAGACCTCGGGCGGCACCAGCTTCATTCCCGGCCTCGAGGATCGCACCTTTCCCTACGGCTTCTCGCCGTCCGCGGTCGAAGCGGTCAAGTCGTCCGATTGCGTCATCGCGATCGGCACCGAGCTCGGCGAGCCGGTCCATCTCGGGCTCACGCATCACTGGGCGGAGGGCGATGCCGATCGCAAATGGATCTATATCGAGCGCGATCCACTCGCCATCGGCGTCAATCGCAGGATCGACGTGCCGATGGTCGCCGATCTGCGCGACGCGGTGCCACAGCTGATCGCCGCGCTGAAGGAAACGCGGCGCCCGGCGTCGGTCGATCTCGATCGCTGGATCGCGGCGGAGGCTGCCCTAAAAGTCGAGCTCGACGACACCGCGCCGCGCGGCCAGCCGCTGATCAACACCGCACGGTTGGTGATCGAGGCGACCAAGGCGTTTCCGCAAGACGGCATCATGGTTCGCGACGGCGGCTCGATCACGATCTTCACCTGGACCTATTCGCAGGCGCGGCCGTACGACGTGATGTGGAACCAGAATCTCGGCCATCTGGGCACGGGCCTGCCCTATGCGATCGGTGCGTCGCTCGCGACCGAGGGCAAGCGGCCGACGATGCTGCTGACCGGCGACAGCAGCTTCATGTTCCACATCTCCGAACTGGAGACCGCGGTGCGCAAAAAGCTGCCGGTGATCTGCGTCGTCAGCTGCGATTATAGCTGGGGGCTCGAAGTCGGCGTCTATCGCCGGATGCTCGGGCCGCAGTCACCCGAAACCGAGGCGCATTGGAGCACGGGCGTCCGCTTCGACAAGATCGCGGAAGGGTTCGGCGCATACGGCGAATATGTCGACCGCGAGGAGGAGATCGGCCCCGCGATCCGGCGCGCGCTCGATCGCGGCGGGCCGGCGGTGATCCAGGTGCCCGTCGATCCGGATGCGAACGCAACCGAGGCGCCCAATTACCAGGAATATTCGACCTGGGGACATTATACGCCGGGGGCTTGAGCGGCGCTTCCGCAATCCCGTTCTCCGGCGAAAGCCGGAGTTTAGGGTTTCGGGCGCATCGCTTGCAGCTTTGGGCCCCGGCTTTCGCCGGGGAACGGCGCCTACACTATCGTCGACAAGTCCGGCGCCGTGGCATTGAGGAACATCGCCCAGAAAGCGAAGAACGCCGCGACCGCGGTCAGCTCCACCGCGCCGCGTTCGCCATAGCGCGCCTTGACGCGCGCGAAGAGCGCGTCGGGCACGCTGCCCGAGACGGTGGCGAGCGCATAATCGATCACCAGCCTCTGCTCCTCGTCGAACAGGTCGCTCGTCCGCCACGCGGGCAGCGCATCGAGCTGCGCCTGGCTTACGCCCGCCGCCTTTGCGCCGGCGACCCGCGCGCGGAACGAATAGGTCGCGCCGAAATGCAGGTTGACCGCCTGCACCGCGAGCTCGCGCAGATCGGCGCGCGCGCACCAGGGCAGATCGAGCGCGATCCGCCGGCTCAGCCCCGCGAGCCCGAGCGCGAGCTTGGGGCTCAGCGCCGCCACCGCCATCCCGGCATGGTCATCGTCGAAGCCGGGGTTTGCGACGCCGGGGAGGATCTGCGCGAACAATGCCGCTACCTCGCCCTGCGTCGCCTCGTCGGGCTCACCGGGATAGTCGCCCGGCCTGAACACTCCGGTGACGCGCATCGCGGTTCCCCAAGACGGAAAAAGGCCTTCCTCCCGATGTGGAAGGAGGGCGAGAGGGCGGCGACGATCGCCTACTCCGCGGCTTGCGCATGCTCCGCGGCGGTCACCGACGTGACCGGCTTGGTCTGCGACAGCGAGGTGCCGAAGGTGTGGAAGCAGGCGGCATGCAGGCCGCCCAGGCCACCCGCCACGAACAGCAGCACGTCCTTGGGCTCGGGTGTCGCGTAGACGCGGCCATCCGCGCGAATGCGCCCCTGCCCCTCGAGCTGGTCGCGGTGCTGCGCATTGAGATAGTCCGCATCGACGCTGGCGAACCGCCACAGCGTTTCCTGCACGTCTTCGATATTCGGCATCTCGCGCCCGACGATCTCGGCGCAGATCGGATTGAGCGCGATCAGTGCCTCGCCGAACGGCACCGCGCCCGAGAAGTTGTTGCACCCGACATAGGCATAGGATTTGCCGACCATCTCGAGGAAATCGCGCGCGCTGTGCGACGTCGTGTCGAGCACGTTCATCGTGCCCATCGTGCCGAACGACGTCACCGCATTGCCGGGAACGCCGCGGCGTTCCGCCAACGGCGACCATGGCGACTTCTCCTCCCATTCGCCGGTCACGATGCCGGCGATGCGGCCGGGCGAGCCGAAGGTGGTCTGCGACGTCCCTCCCGTCGTCTGGCCGGCGACATTGCGCATGATCAGCCGGATCGCGCGGCCGGTGGAGGCCGAGATGCCCGGCACGCCGCCGAGGCAGCCATAGCTCATCGGAATGTCGAGCTCGTGCCGCACCGGGCCGTTGACGACGAACGCGGGATAGACCGGCGCGGTCGTCGCGTTGACGCCGTACAGCTCGAAATCGGGATCCGCGATCGAGGCCACCATCGCAATCAGCAGCTCGAGCGACTCGGGCGGCGCGCCGGCCATCACCGCGTTGATCACGATCTTCTCGACCGTGCAGGACACGCCGTTGGGCAGCGCGCCCACGACCTCGTCGGGATAGCGATCGTTGTGCGACAGGAAGGTGCGCACGCGCGCGTCGGTCGGCGGGATCAGCGGCAGGCCATCGCCCCACCCTTGCTCCAGCGCGAAGCGGGTGAAGGATCCGATGTCGAGTTCGGCTTCGTGCCGGCGGCTCGCCAGCCAGTCGATCTCGCACCCTTCGGGGTCGCAGTCGCGACCGACCAGCGGCTTGAGCAAGGGCGCCGCGCGGTGCGCGCCGGGCCTGATCAATTCGATCGTCACGCCGCCTTCTCCCGCGCGGTCAGGCTGGCGCCCATCGTGCGCAGCACGCCGTCGAAATGCGCCTCGCCGATCGGCAGCACGTCTTCCTTCAGCTGCTCGTTGAGCGGATAGGGCAACACGTGGACGCGCAGCCCCGAGCGGCCGCCGCGTGCGGCGATCTCGTGCGCGAAGGTCTCGAAGTTCGCGGTCGCGATCGCGGTCGTCGGCAGGCCGGCATTAGCCGCGGTGATCGCGTCGCGCACCGTCCAACCGGTGCACGAGCCGCAATTGGCGAGGCCTATGACGGCGACATCGATCGACTCGATGAACGCCTTATACTCGCGCTCGCATCGCTCGCCCTCGTCGCCGGAGCGGCCCGCGGAGCGCCAGAACAGGGTTTCGGCGCCGGCTTCGCGAAATCGCTCCGCCCACGCTTCGCTGATCCAGTCCCATGCGCGCCACATGCGATCGACGCGGAAGCCGACGCGCTTGCCGATCAGCGAGCCCGCATCGGGCCCGGCATGCGCGATGTCGTCGTCGCGCCTCGCGGTGGGGTCGAGTACCATTCCTGTGGCCATGCTTGCCTCCTGACGTATCTGTCGACGCACATCGCAGTCGATCCGACGGGCGTATCCGCTCCGGCGGGTACGCACTGCGCGGTCGCCGGCATCATCAATCCGACGATGATTCTACGACGGATCATTGCAGTCCGGCAGGGTTGCGCCCAATGTATTCGACGGGCGAATTTGATGAGTTTCACGCATCATGCTGCAGCTGCGGAGCCTGAACCACCTCGTCGCGCTCGCGCATCGGCTGAGCTTCGCGCGTGCAGCGGAGGATCTCGGCATCTCCCAATCGGCGCTGAGCCGTTCGATCCAGGCGCTCGAGGCGCAGCTCGGGATGCGGCTGTTCGATCGTGATCGCGCGGGCGTGACGCTTACGCCGCAGGGGCGGATGGCGGTGGAGCGCGCGGCGGTGCTGCTCGCCGACGCGCGCGATCTCGAACGGCAATTGGTATCGAACGCGAACGCGCAGGCTGGGCACGTCCGCTTCGGGATGGGGCCGATGGCGGCGCTCGCGCTGTTGCCGGCCGTGCTTTCCGAGCGATTGCGCGATGCGCCGGAGGTGACGAGCGAAGTGGTCGTGCGCGACGCCGATGCGCTGTGGGCGCTGCTCGTGGCCGGCGATATCGAGTTCTTCGTGACCAACGAGGGCTTCACCTTCGACACGCCGCTGCCGCGTATGGAAACGCTCGGTCATTTTCCGATCTGCTTCTTCGTGCGCGCGGGCCATCCGCTGCTCGAAGGCGATTGCCCCGGCGAGCGTTTTCCGGTCGTCCGGGCGAGCTGGACGGGGCTGCCGCTGCCGCCCGACATCCGGCGCCGGATGCGCGGCGCGGCGAACGTGGTGGAGGATTTCGGCTCGCTCGCCGCGATCACCGCCGCCTCCGACGCGATCTGGTTCGCGTCGACCTACGCGGTGGTCGACGAACTGAAAGCGGGCAAGCTGAGGGAGCTGCCGCGACCGGATGCCGGCGGGCCCGACGGGGTCGACGTCATCATGTATTCGATGGAACGGCGATCACAATCGCCGGGCGCGCGATCGATCAAGCAAGCATTGCGCCAAAGGATCAAGGCGCTGGCGAAGGCGCAAACTTGACCTTCACCCCCTGGAGCGTCGATCATGCCCGCAAGAACGACGGCCGCCGACGCAGGCGCCGCGAGCCGCCACCGAGGAGAAGACGATGATCAGAGGCATTCATCACGTCGCCATGCATGCGCGCGATCTCGATGCGATGCGCCTCTTCTACAAGGAGGCGTTCGGTTTCGAGCAGGTCGGCGAGGAAGCGAGCTGGACGGCCAATGCTTTCGGCGACGCGCTCATGGGCGTCACCAACGGCGCCGGGCGCACCGTGATGCTCAAGGCGCCCAACTGCTTCCTCGAAATGTTCGAATGGGTTAGCCCCGCACCGCGCGAGAGCGGCCCCGCCCGGCCCAACGATCTCGGCTATACCCACTTCTCGGTCGAGGTGACCGACATCGACGAGGAATTCGAGCGGCTGCGGCGGCTCGGCATGACCTTCTCGATCGATCGCCCCGCCGATCTAGGCGACATCAAGAGCGTTTACGGGCGCGATCCCGAGGGCAATGTGATCGAACTGCAGGAAGTCGTCAGCCGCGAGGCCTATGCGTTCGAGAGCCTCGGCATCGCCTGAGGCACCGCAAGCCGGATGAAGCGCGCCTACGGCCCCGCATGGAGGATAGGATGCCCAATTTCACGATCGAGCACGAAGCCGAAAGCGGCATTCTCGTCTGCCGGATCACCGGATTCCTGTCCGACGTCGAGGGCGCGCAGTTCGCCCGCATGTTCCTCGACGCGATCGGACGCGCGCGCCGCACCGCGCCGACGCTGCGGATCCTCTTCGACAACCGCGACGGCAACGTCTTCTCGTCGGCCTCGCTCGGCGCGCTCAACGGTACGCTCAAGGGCGAACAACGGCCCGGCGATCGCGCGGCGGTGCTGGTGGCGAACAGCATCAACAAGGTTCAGGCCAAGCGCAACATGAGCGACGGCAATCAGGTCTTCCTGTCCGAGCAGGCGGCCAGGACATGGCTGGCGATCTAAGAGCATCGTGCGCGCCACCGTCATTGCGAGGCGCGCAGCGGCGAAGCAATCCGGGCCAGGCGCCCGTAGCTCTGGATTGCTTCCCCGGGTCAGGCCCGGGGTGGCAATGACGGTGCCGATTTAGCGCAGCTTGCTCGAGCGACCGACGGTCGAGGACGATCAGCTTCCGCCGCGCGCCATGCCGAAGCCGTAACGCAGATGGTCGAGCTGCCCATCGGGGACGGGCGCGAAGACCAGCGGTTCGTCGGTGCGGCGGATCGCGTCGATGTCGGCGGCGATCTGTTCGATCGTCCAGCTCGGGTGATAGACGCCCTTGCTTTCCGCCAGGAAGGCGCGCGCGACACGCCCGCCCATCGCCACCAGTATCTCGCCCGATAGCGTGCAGCTTTCGTGCGCGAGCCAGGCGACCGCGGGCGCCACCATGTCGGGATCCATCGGCGGAAACGCGCTGGTATCGACGCCTTCGGACATGCGCGTCACCGCGGCGGGAACGATGACGTTGCTCGTCACGCCCTCCGCCGCGCCCTCGATCCCAATCGTGTGCGACAGGCCGATCAGTCCGGCCTTGGCGACGCTGTAGTTGACCACGTCCGATTTGCCGTAGAGGCCGTTGATCGAGCCGGTCAGGACGATGCGCCCGAAGCCCGCTGCGCACATCGCCGGGAATGCCGCGCGGACGACGTGGAACGCGCCGCGCAGGTGGACGTCGAGCACTGCTTCGAAATCCTCGACCGTCATGTCCTTGAGCGGCGCGCGGCGGATATTGCCCGCGCTGTGGATGAGGATGTCGATCCGGCCGAACCGATCGAGCGCGGCCTGCACGATCGCCGCACCGCCTTCGGGCGTCGCGACCGACGCGGTGGATAGGATCGCTTCGCCCCCGATCGCGGCGATCTCGCGTACGACGTCGGCGGCGGGGCCGGCGTCGCTGCCCTCGCCCGTCATGCCGGCGCCGATGTCGTTGACGACGATCTTCGCGCCGCGCGCCGCGAGCAACAGCGCATAGGCGCGGCCCAGGCCCCGGCCGCCGCCGGTGATGACGGCAACGCGTCCGTCGAACCGCAACTCGCTCATCGGCTCTCCAATCGATCGCGCCAAGGCGCAGGATGATCCCGGCCGCACCCCCCGATGCGACCGGGATCTTGCCGAGCGGCGCGCCATCCGGGACGCGATGCGGCTCGGCAACTCAGTGGCGGCAACCAGAAGCTCCGCATCGGGCGACGATGTCGCGATCTCGCGCGCCGGACCGCACGGCCCGCTCTTCACCGCCAACCATCAGTCGATCTTTCGCGGGCTTCCCGTGCCCATGTATCGCGCGAGGTTGCGATGGAAATTGGTGATCTTCTGCTCCTGGTGCGGATTGGGCAGCGTGCCGCGGAAACCGCGCGACTTCATGCCTTTCTGCACCCATTGCATGTTGGCGAAATCCTGCGCGAGCACGGCGCCCCATTTCTCCGCGGTCGGCTCGGCATGCACCCATTCCGTCTTGGGCTCCTCGCCTTCGGGATAGCGCTCGATCGCGTAGGATTCGAAGATGCATCGGTCGGGATCGTCGCCATACGGACGCGCGCGGTAGCAGAGCGCGAAGGTCTGGCCCTGGAGCAGCGACATATTGGGGAAGACGTGCCAGGCGAGCCCCGCCTCGGCGACGTTCTCCGGCGTGATCGTCGGCCACTCGACCCCGCGCGCGGCATCGTCCGCGCGTGCCGAGGCCAGCCAGTGCTTGACCACGTCGCCGGGCGGCGTGCCATCGGGCAGTTCGTCGACCAGCCGCCTGGCGGCATTGACCAGCGTCTCGGTCGAGGCGGCGAAATTGACCGTCTCGTAATTCTCGCGAACCAGTTCGTAGGTCGAGACGCGCGGATCGCTGCCGCTGCCGGCACGCGTGACCGAGCTGCTCTGGCTCATCTTGAGCGACGGATCGCGCTCGTCGAAGCCGCTGACGCCGTGCAGCCCGTAGGATTTGCTGTAGGCGTAGAATTGCCCGTATTTGAGCAGCTGCGAATGCGTGCCGGAGACATGATAAGGCTCCATGAACGCCTCGAGCGCGGTCTTCCAGTTGGACGGATAGACCACCCACTGGCGCCATTTGAACCGCATCTTCTCTAGCTGGAACGCGTCGAGGATGCTCGCGAACGGCTCGAGATATTCGCGCAGCGGCACGCTGTCCGGGTCCATGTTGACGAACAGCCAGCCGCCCCATCGATCGACCTTGACCGGCGACAGCCCGGTGCGTTCCTCGGTGAGGGCGCCCTTCCAATCCTGCGGATCGAGGATGTGGACGTTCCTGCCCTCGAGATCGAAGGTCCAGCCGTGGAAGCCGCAGACGAAGCGCCGCTTGGATCCGCAGGCGCCGTTGCTCTCGCACGGCGTGTCGACCAGCCGGCGGCCGCGGTGCGGGCAGACATTGTGGAACGCCTTGATCTCGTCGGGCCCGCTGCGCACCACGATGATCGATTCGTCGGCGATCTCGTAGGTGATGAAGTTGCCGACCTCGGGGATCTCCTCGACCCGCCCCGCGACCTGCCAGACCTTGGGCCACAGCAGTTCCTTCTCGGCCGCCGCATATTCGGCGGAGATGAATGCGTCGACCGGATAGGTCAGCGGCTCGGCAAGATCCGCTTCGGTCAGCACGACGGACTCGCGCTTGAGGTCGACCGGCTTGTTCACGACATCCTCCTCCTCTCGATCGGCGTCGCCCCGGCGATCCAGGTCATGGCCGCAGCACCGATCATAGCACCGGCGCGCGAGCCGCCGCCTGTTCGCCCGCCGCCTCGCGCTCGAACCGCATCCCCGGCATGTCGCCCTGATTGCGCCAGTCCTCAAGCAAGGTCTCGAACGCGTAGAAGCCCGGGCCGTAGGGTTCGCCGAAGATGAACTTGAGCTTCTTGGCGCGATCGGGGCCCGAGCCGCCGCCCTCGCCGTTCCAATAGCCCGGCGTGCATTCGAGCAGGAATTCGGTGTTGTCGATCGCGGTCTCGTGGATCGTCCTGACCCAATCGTCCTGCGCCTCCTGCGTCGGCTCGACGACGACCGCGCCGCGACCGAGCGTCTCCTTGATGATCCAGGCGATGTGGCTGACCTGCTGATCGTACATCGCGGTGACGTTGGCGCCCGCGCCGGCCTGGGTGTACCCCGTATAGAAATGATTGGGAAAACCGTGCGCGGTCATGCCGTGCAAGGTCCTCAATCCATCCCCCCAATGATCGTAGATCGACAGGCCGTCGCGGCCGGCATAGGGCGCGATACCCAGCCGCCGGTCCATCCGCGTGGTGACCTCGAAGCCGCTCGCATAGATGATGCAATCGACCTCATATTCGACGCCGTTCGCGACGATGCCCGTTTCGGTGATCCGCTCGACGCCTTGGCTGTCCGACACGTCGACCAGCCTGACGTTGGGCCGGTTGAAGGTCTCGAGGAAGCGGTCGTTCGAGCAGGGGCGCTTGCAGCCCATCCTGTAATAGGGCTTGAGCGATTCCGCGGTCGCCTTGTCTTCGACGATCGAATCGACGCGGCGGCGGAGCCGCTCCATCACGCGGTAATCCTCCTCCTCGCGCGCTGACAGGAACTGCTCGAGCACGAATTCCTGCGGATTCTCATCCGCCATCCGAACCGCCATGTTGCGATTGATCTCGGTCCAGAAGTCGCAGATGTGATCGTCGCTCACCGGGCCGGGCGGCAGGAACTCGAACGCCCAGTCGTGGAAGTTGCGCTGTCGCTGTTTCTGCCAGCCCGGTTGCAGGCTCTTCGCCCACTCGGGATCGGTCGGCACGTTGCCGCGGCGATCGACCGACGAGGGCGTGCGCTGGAAGACGATCAGTTCCTTGGCATGTTCGCCGATGAACGGCACGATCTGGATCGCGCTCGCACCCGTGCCGATCACCGCGACGCGCTTGTCGGCGAGTTTGTCGAGCACCGGGTTCTCCCAGCTCCCGCCGGTATACGCATAGTCCCAGCGCGCGCTGTGGAAGCTGTGGCCCTTGAAATCCTTTATGCCGGGGATGCCGGGCAGCTTGGGCTTGTTGGTCGAGCCGACGCACATGATCACGAAGCGCGCGCGGATCTCGTCGCCATTGGCGGTGCCGATCCGCCAGCGCTTGATCGTCTCGTCCCATTCCATCGACTGGACGCGCGTGCCGAACATGGCATTGTCGTAAAGGCCGAAATGCTCGCCGATCCGCTTGCAATGCGCCTGGATCTCGGTGCCGTCCGAGAAGCGCGACTTGGGGACGTAATCCAGCTCTTCGACGAGCGGGATGTAGCAGTAGGATTCGTTGTCGCACTGAATGCCGGGATAGCGGTTCCAGTACCAAACGCCGCCGAAGTCGCCGCCCGATTCGAGGATGCGAAAATCGGTGATACCGTTCTGCTTAAGCCGCGTCGCCGCCATCAGCCCGGAAAAGCCGCCGCCGACGATCGCGACGTCGGTCTTCTCGGAGACGGGCTCGCGCTCGGGCGGCGGGGTATGCGGATCGACATCGGCATAGCCCGCGAACGCATCGGACGCCTCGACATATTGATCGCCGCCTTCGGGGCGCAGCCGCTTGTCACGCTCGCGGCGATATTTTTCGCGTAGCGCCGGGATGTCGATATCGTGGGGGGTCTCGCTCGGTCCGCACGGCACGATCTGCTTCATACTTGGGCATCCCATCGACCCGGCTCTCGGCCGGCGCTCATCGACTACCATTAAATGAGACGCTCTTGGTATGTCCGCCCGTCGTCTTCGCCATGGCGATATTCGCCACGGCGATAAGAGCGCCCCCCCCGGAGACCCGCGGCATCGATCCATGTCATAGGCAGAGCGACACCGCAGATTTCCGCCGCCGATATTCGGTCGCCGCGACATATAAGGGGAAGATTCGACCATGCCCGTGCCCGTCTATGAGCGCATATTGGACCTGTTCGAGGCCGAGGGCATCAACACGCTGTTCGGCATCCCCGATCCGAATTTCGTCCATATGTTCCTCGCAGCCGAGCGCCGCGGATGGACGGTCGTGGCGCCGCACCACGAAGCGGCGGCAGGCTTCATGGCCGAGGCGGCGTCGCGCATCACCGGCAAGCCGGCGGTGTGCATCGGCACGCTCGGGCCCGGCATCGCCAATGCGGCGCCGGCGATCCAGTGCTGCCTCGTCGAGAATTCGCCGGTGATCTTCCTCAGCGGCCAGCGCGCGCGCGTGACCGAGCAGCGCGTGCGCCGCGGTCGCATCCAGTTCGTCAAGCAGATGCCGCTGTTCGAAAACAGCGTGAAATACGCCGCCTCGATCGAATATGCCGACCAGACCGACGAGATCATCCGCGAGGCCATCCGCAAGGCGCTCGGCGGGACGCCGGGCCCGGTCTATATCGAATATCCGAGCCACATCATCCTCGAGGAGCTCGACCTTCCCGAGGTTCTTCCGCCGGCGCGCTACCGCCTGGTCAATCAGGGCGCCGACATCGACCGCGTGCACGAGGCCGTCGACCTGATCCGCGCGGCGAAAAACCCGATCCTGCTGGTCGGCCACGGCGTCCATACCTCGCGCACCGAGCAGTCGGTCAAGGAGCTGGCGCTGCTGATGAATTGCCCGGTGATCCAGACCTCGGGCGGCACCTCCTATATTCCGGGGTTGGAGGACCGCACTTTTCAATACGTCTTCTCGAACGCCTCCATCGAGGCGGTGACCGAAAGCGACCTTGTGCTCGCGCTCGGCACCGAACTCGGCGAGCCGGTGCATTTCGGCAAGTGGCGCTACTGGCAGAAGAATGAAGCGATCCGCAAATGGATCTATGTCGAGCAGGATGCATCGGCGATCGGCGTCAATCGCCCGATCGACGTGCCGCTGGTCGGCGATCTGCGCGGCGTGGTGCCGCAACTCGTCGCCGCGCTCAAGGACACGCCGCTACCCGCTGCGGCCGGGCTTGCCGCCTTCATGCGCGACGGCCAGGCTGAGCTCGACGAGCTTGCCGCGGAGTCGGCGACCCGGGCAGACGGCAGCGGCGACGTGCCGATGCATCCGTCGCGCTTCGTCGTCGAGGCGAGCAAGGCCTTCCCCGCGGACGGCATTCTGATCCGCGACGGCGGCGCCACCGTGATCTACCAGTGGACCTATTCGCAGTCCAAGCCGCACCATGTGATCTGGAACCAGAATTTCGGTCATATCGGCACCGGCCTTCCCTACGCGACCGGCGCGATGCTCGCCGACAAGGCGGCGACAGGCGTCCAGCGGCCGGGCATGCTGATCTCCAGCGACAGCTCGTTCATGTTCCACATCGCCGAACTCGAGGTCGCGGCGCGCACGAAGCTGCCGCTGGTCTGCGTGATCGGCGTCGACAACCAGTGGGGGCTCGAGGTCGGGGTCTACAAGCGCACCTTCGGCCAGGGCACCGAGGAGACCGGAACGCATTGGAGCAAGGATGTCCGCTTCGACAAGATCGGCGAGGGCTTCGGCTGCCACGGCGAATATGTCACCAAGGCGGAGGACATCGGGCCGGCGATTGCGCGCTGCTACGCCAGCGGCAAGGTCGGCGTCGTCCATGTCGTGATCGATCCGAAGGCCAATTCGGAAGAAATGCCCAAATATGCTGAGTTCCGTACCTGGTATGCCGAGGGCACGCAATAAGACCGGCGCGCGTCACTGTCAGCAGGCAGGACGCGGACGCCGATACCGACGGCCGTGTGATTGAGAGAGGATGTTATGCGCGAGTATCTCAAATTCTACATCGACGGCCGCTGGGTGGACCCGGCCGAAACCAAGACCGCCGAGGTGATCAACCCGGCGACCGAGGCGGCCAGCGGGACAATCGCCCTTGGCTCGGCTGCCGACGTCGACAAGGCGGTCGCCGCGGCGCGCACGGCCTTCGGCAGCTGGTCGGTCACCACGCGCGAACAGCGGCTTGATCTGCTGCTCGCGATCCAGGCGGAATATGCGCGCCGCCAAGGCGATCTCGGCGAGGCCATCATCGAGGAGATGGGCGCGCCCGCCAGCCTCGCCAACGGCTTTCATGTCGGTCTGGGGGCGGGCCATCTCCAGACCGCGATCGAGGTTCTGCGCGAATTCAAGTTCGAGGAGCAGCGCGGGGCGACGATGATCGCCCGCGAGCCGATCGGCGTCTGCGCGCTGATCACGCCGTGGAACTGGCCGATGAACCAGACCTGCGTGAAGATATTCCCCGCGCTCGCGACGGGGTGCACGATGATCCTCAAGCCCCCGCAGCTCGCGCCATATTCGGCGCAGATTCTGGCGGAGATCCTCGATGCCGCCGGCGTGCCGCCTGGCGTGTTCAACATGATCCAGGGATCTGGCAGCGTGATCGGCACCGCGCTTTCGACACACCCCGACGTCGACATGGTGTCGTTCACGGGGTCCGAGCCGGTCGGCGTGCAGATTTCCAAGGATGCCGCGCCAACGGTCAAGCGCGTCGGGCTCGAGCTCGGCGGCAAGAGCCCGTTCATCATCCTCGACGATCCCGAGCTTGCCGCCAATGTCGGTATCGCCACCGCGACGATGATGGGCAATTCGGGGCAGACCTGCAGCGCCGGCTCGCGCCTGCTCGTGCCCTCGGGTCGGATGGACGAGGCGACCGCCGCCGCGCGCGCCGCAGCGGACGCGGTGACCGTCGGCGATCCGAAGGGCAATTCGGCGATGGGCCCCGTCGTCTCGAAGAGCCAATACGAGATTATCCAGAACTATATCCAGAAGGGGCTCGACGCGGGTGCGACGCTGGTTGCCGGCGGCCTCGGCCGCCCCGACGGGCTCGACAAGGGTTGGTACGTCAAGCCGACCGTGTTCGTGACGACCAACGACACGGTCATCGCGCGCGAGGAAATCTTCGGGCCGGTGCTGGTGATCATCGGCTACGACGACATCGATCACGCGGTCGAGATCGCCAACGATACCGATTTCGGGCTCGCCGGCTATGTCAGCGGCAGTGACGTCGAACAATGCCGCGCGGTTGCGCGCCGGCTGCGCGCGGGCTGGATCGGGATCAACAACGGCTTCGATTTCCATGCGGCGTTCGGCGGCTACAAGCGCAGCGGCAACGGCCGCGAATGGGGCGAATTCGGCTTCCACGAATATGTCGAGATCAAGAGCATGCTCGGCTACGGCTGACGGCCGTCACCGAATCAGGGCTTTTCGAGGAGACGGTCGATGACGGATTCGACGAGCGCGGACATCGCGGTTGCACGGCGCGACTGGAAGACCGAGCATCTGGAGATGTATCTGGGTTCGGGCGGTGTGCAGGGTCACATCGTCGATGTCAGCGACATCGGCGGGCTCAACTTCACGACCACGCTGCTGCTCCGCTACACCGGGCGCAAGAGTGGACGGACGATCGTCACGCCGCTGATCTACGGCGATTTCGGCGGCGAGGTGGTGATCGTCGCATCGAAGGGCGGCGCGGATCATCATCCCGCCTGGTATCTCAACCTGCTCAATAGCCCCGAGATCGACTTCCAGATCGCGACCCAGGCCTTTCGCGCGACGTGGCGCGAAGCCGAAGGCGACGAGCGCGTGCGGGTGTGGGATTTCGTGTGCGGGATCTTCCCGCCCTATATCGGCTATCAGGCCTCGACCGATCGGCTGATCCCGCTGATCATGCTCAAGCCGCTCGCGCCGATCGATCGATTCACGAAATAGGGCGGATCGGGGTTCGGCCTTTCGGTTCTCCTGCGCAAGCAGGAGAACGGGGTTTCAGGTGCTGCGGCTTCTTCACCTGGGCTCCTGCCTACGCAAGAGAACGGGGCCTGCTCGTCATTCCCGCGAAGGCGGGAATCCATACGCGCCGCGCCGGACCATTGCGCGCCGCGTCTATGGATCCCCGCCTTCGCGGGAATGACGGAGAAGAAGGCGGGGGTCGCCCATGGCAATACGCCCCAAGCATCAATCCACGAACACCGGCTCGCAGCGCGGAATTCGGTTGTCGGGACCGACCGGCGAGTCATGCTCCTCCACGGTGCAGACCGGATTGCTGTTCGATGCGAACAGCTCGCGCTCGTCCGCCATCCTGATCTCGAGCATCGCCGGATCGGCCAGACCCTTCATCGCCGCCTCGAAATCCGCGCGGCTGTTCCACCATATCTCCATGATGCAGTCATAGCCGCAATCGATCACCTCGCCGGTCAGCGGGTTCTTCTCTGGCGTGAGGTAGCGCCGCACATAACGCTGGGCGTTGGGCAGCGACGGCTTGGCGCCCAGCTTCTTGGCGAGCTGCGAATGCTGGTTCTCGTAATAATCGAGAAACGCGTCCATCGAGATATCGGGACGTTTCCTCAGGAAGACGACCTGCTTGATCATGTCCGCATCTCCGGTCCGCCGCCGCCCGCCCGGTCGACGCGACCGGACCGACTGCCGATCAGGCCAGTGTTTCCTCGCCCTCGAGCTTGGTGCGGTGCATCATCCGGCCGCTGTCGAGCGCATAGGAACAGGCGCGGTGCATCGTGCCGGTGTTGTCCCACGCGATCAGATCGCCAACCTTCCACTGGTGGCGATAGACGAATTGCGGTTGGGTCGCCCAGTCGCGCAGTCGGACGAGCAACGCCCTGCTTTCGAACGGATCCATGCCCTCGATATATTCCGCCGAGCAACCGAGCACGAGCGACTTGCGACCCGACCGATGCGTCCACACCAAGGGCAGGACGAACTTGCCCATCGACTGCCCCATCTTGAGGTCTTCGTAGCTCGGCTCGGGATTCCAGTAGAGCTGCGTCGCCGCGAAGGTGTGAACGACCTTGATCTCCGCTATCGCCAGCTTGTCCTCGTCGGACAGCGCCTCGTAGGCGGCATAGGTGTTGCAGAATTCGGTATCGCCGCCCTCGGCCGCGAGCCGGCGCGCGCTCAGCAGCGAGGCGAGGATCGGCTCCTTCGAGGAGAAGCCGTCGAAATGCCAGTAGAAGGCGCCTTTCAGATAATCGGCATAGGCATTCTCGGTCTTGTCCATCGTGACCTTGTAGATGCCCTTTTCGCCTTCGGACGCGACCGTGCCGAGCGTCTTGGTGAAGGCCACCTGCTCTTCGTCGGTGAAGTCGATCTCGGGGAGAACGAATACGCCGCGTTCTTCGAGAAGCGCGCGGATCTCGCCACCGAGCGCGCCGCCCAGCAGCGCCGCCTTGTCGGCGTGTATCGCGCTGCCGATCGTCGGCGTGAGGTCGCTCGTGGTGAGCCGGGTCTGCTCGATCGTGGTCGCCATGGCCTGCATCCTCTACGGAAAGAGCGGCAAGACCGCCCGTCATCTCTCATCCTGCCGACCACGATCTACGTCGTAGGTCCGGTCGCTCTATTTACTGAGGCGTCATCACTTTTGCGCTCGACGCCTAGCCTGTCAAGGCGTCATCGCAGCGACAAAAGGACCCGATCCGGCGAACGCCGGATCGGGCAAGGGGAGACGGATGATGCCGTTACGGCAGCGCGATCACCTGCGGCTTCGACAGCGTGGTGGTGAGCTTGCCATCGACCAGGGCGATCGTGTTGGCGGGCACCGTGACCATGCGGCCATCGAGGATGATCTGGGGGCCGCTGTCGCTGGCGCGATAGACGGGCGCGAGACGTGCGCCGTCCGACGCGAGCAGCATCTTGCCCTTAGTGGGGACGACCGACGTGACCGGCATCGCCGGTGCGTCGCCGGCGATCGCGGGCGCGGCGGCAAGAGCGAGCGAGAGGGCGGCGGCAACGAAGATCCGGTTCATGTACTTTCTCCAACACGGCAAGAGGTCCGAGATAGACCGACCCTGCTTATAGTTACGTTGCTTACTATCTGATTCGCGAGTCGTCAAGCACAATGTTGCGCCGCGGCATCGCGGTGGATGTCAGGGGCGGGTAAGCTCGCGCCAGCGGCCGTCGAGCGGACGATCGACGCCGGTCGCGAAATCGCGGATGGTGCCCACGCGCTTCGCCCGGATCTTCATCGCCGGCTGAAAGGTGAAGCAGTTCGACGGCATCTTCGTGGCGTCCGATTGGCGTTCGAGCGGTATCGTCCGCCCACTCCCCACCATGATCCCCCAGCGCAATATCTTCGCCGCCTCCCGTTCCAGCGGATCGAGCCGATCGAGCAGCGGCCGGAGACCCATCAGTTCGATCCCCGCCGTTTCGGCGGGCGCGACGATCGTGAAGCGGTCCAACGTCCAGGCGAAGATCGTCGCGCCGTCGCGGCGCACTTCGGCACGGGTGAGCCCGTCGACGGCATCGGACGTCAGCACGTCGTAGATCGACGGCCGCGTGTCCCCGGCATGCGCCGCCGCGAGCGTCGCGAGATCGTGGAGATGCGTGCAGTTATAGGCCTTGTCGCCCCGCGCCGCGAAGTCCGCGAGCGAAACGCCGGTGAAGGTCTCGACCAGTTTCGCCTCGGCACCGGGGCAAGTGGTCCAAGGTGCACGGTGCATGACGGCGTCGATCCCAACCGCGATGCCACCGGCGTGACGCACCGTGACGGCCATGCAGTGATAATCGTCCTCGAGCTCCGCACGGACATGATCCTCGTGCGGCGTCACGACGAAGCGGCGGCGGTAGCCCGGCAGTCGATCGATCGGGCGCGGCCCGGGCGTCATCCTCAATCGCGCGCCAGCAGCAGCGCCGTCGCAAGCGGACCGCCGCCCGAGGTTGCGATCGCGACGCGCGGATCGCCCGCGATCTGGCGTTCGCCGCCAAGCCCGCGCAGCTGCGTCACCGCCTCGTGCGCGAAGCCGAAGCCGTGCAGTCGCCCTGCCCCGATCTGGCCGCCGAAGGTGTTGAACGGGAGTTCGCCGTCGAGCGCGATCCGCTGCCCGCCCTCGATGAAACGCCCGCCCTCGCCCACCGGACAAAAGCCCAACGCCTCGAACCAGCTCAGCGCGAGGAAGCTGAATCCGTCGTAGAATTGCACGGTATCGACGTCGGCCACGCCATAGTCGGTCTGCTTCCACAGATCGGGACCGGTTGCATAGCTCGCCATCCATTCCGCCTGGTCCCAGCTGTGGCGTTCGACGCTGCCTGCCATCGCGGCGACGCGGATCGGCGTGCAGGTCACTTCGTCGAGCGCGTCGCCCGCCGAGACGATCAGCACGGTCGAGGCGTCGGTGAAGCGGTCGCAATCGTACAGGCAGAGCGGAGTCGTGATCATCCGCGCCGCCATATACTGGTCCATCGTCAGCGGTTCGCGGACGAGCGCGGCCGGGTTCTTGGCGGCATTCGCCCGATCGGTCAGCGCGATCTGCGCGAGCTGCTCGCGGGTCAGGCCGTAGCGGTGCATGTGGCGCATCGCATATTGCGCGACCCAGCAGGCCGCCGAAATCGCGTTGAACGGCGCGAACCACTGCGAGAAGCCTTCGACCGTCTTGCCGCGCGACGACGGATAGTCGTCCGGTCGCGCGATCGCCGCCGCCTCGTAGACGGTGCGGAAGCAGATCACATGGCGCGCCTGGCCGGTCCTGACCGCCATCGCGGCGGCGGCGACGGCACCGAGCTGCGCGCTGATCTCCATCGCGCCCTGATGCCAGGTCGCGCGGATGCCGAGCGCGTCGACCAGCTCGTCCGCGCCGACCGGCGAGAAGCCGAGATAGCCGTTGGACTTGCCCGGATAGGTGGAGACACCGTCGATCTGGCCGATGGTGAGCCCCGCCTCCGCCAGCGCCTGCTTGACCGCATCGACCGTCAGCAGCAGCGGATGCCGCGTCAGCCGCTGCCCGATCTCGGACTGGCCGATCCCGGTGACGTACGCCTCGGGCTGCGCCATCAGCCGATCTTCTCGAAAAGCGGATAGTAGATCTCGCCCTGCCGTTCGAAGGTGACGCGCACGGCGTCGCCGAAATCGACCTCGTCGACCGGGCAGCCGACGATGTTGCTGGTCAGATAGACGCCCGGTGCGCCGTCGATCGCGATGCGCGCGATGACGAACGGCACGTCGAGCCCGGGATACCAGGCCTGGTGATTGACCGTGTAGCTGTCGACGACCCCCGTCCCCGCCACCGCTTCGGGCGCGACGTTTTCCGACAGGCAGACCCGGCACACCGGCTTGGGGGGATGGATGAAGCTGCCGCAATCGGCGCACCGGTTGAACCGCAGCTCGCCGACTTCGCCACCCGTCCAGAACGGACGGTTGTCGACATCGAGACGCGGTTCGGGACGTGGCATAGGATCAGACGTCCCAGAGCAGATGCAACGTATCGGGGCCTACGACATGGCCGCCGTGGTAGCGGATCGGGTGGTCGGGATCGAGCCGGAATTCGGGCAGCCGCGCAAGCAGTTCCTCGTAGAGCACCTGCAGTTCGATCCGCGCCAGATGCGAGCCGAGGCAGCGATGCGGGCCGGTGCCGAACGCGATGTGCACCTTGCTTTCGCGCTTGAGATCGAACAGCTCGGGATTTTCGAACTCGCGCGGATCGAGATCGGCGGCGGGCAGGAACAGGAAGGCGCGCTCGCCCTTCCTCATCTCGGCGCCCTCGAACGCCATGTCCTTGCCGACGATGCGCGGCGGCACGGTGAAGGTGTAGCGGCGCAGCAATTCCTCGGAGGCTTCGGCGACCAGCTTGGGGTTGGCGCGCAATTGCGCCTGCAGATCGGGATTGGAGGCGAGATGCCGCACGCCATGCCCCATGCCGTTCATCACCGTATCGAGGCCGGCGATGAACAGCACGACGCAGTAATTCTCCATGTCGTCGAGCGTGGTGGGCTTGCCGCCGATCTCGGTCTGCCAGAGCAGGCTGATGATGTCGTTCTGCGGGTTGTCGCGGCGTTCGATCAGCGTGTCGTGCATGACGGCCGCGATGTTGACGAGCTTCTTCATGCTCTCGCGCGCGTCGGACTCGGGCGTCGCCAGGTGCCCCTTCACGATCTCGCGATATTGAACCTGCTTTTCGAGCGGCAGACCGAACATCTTGAGGAAGACCTGCACGGGCATCGGCTCGGCCACTTCGGCCATGAACTCGCAGTGCCCCTTGGCCTTGATGTCGTCGATCAGCCCGGCGGCGAGCGCGCGGATGTCGTCCTTGAGCGCGAGCATCGATTTGGGCGAGAAGGCCCCCTGCAGCGGCGCGCGGTACATCGTGTGTTCGGGCGGATCGATGTTGATCGGCAGCGGCTGCGGGATGTGCGGCGTGCCCGCCGGCATCGAGGCGATCATCGTCTTGATCATCGCCTGCGGCACGAACTCGCTCGAAAAGGCCGCGACGTCGCGAGAGGCCTTGAACACCGCCTCGTGCCCGATGATCATCCAGTGGCCGCCGTTGCGCGGCGTCCAGAACACCGAAGGCGCATCGCGGATCATCTCGGCGATCCGCGCGTGCGGATCGGCGAGATAGCCTGGATCGCGAAAATTGTCGAAATCGTAGACGAACGCGTCGTCGACGTGCGCGGGCTTCGCGACCGCGGGGCTGAGCGTGGCGGTATCGGACATCTCGATCTCCCAAGGCGGCGGCGCGACGGCGCAGAGCTCGGCCGCTCGGCCGTGACGACGCGATATTGCAGCCCCGTCTCTCCGCGCAGCCAGCCGAAGACAATCCGCCGTATCCCGCGCCGAAACAATAACGCCCACGCGATTGTCGCGGCGTCCGCCATCGCCACGCCTTTCGCAAGGAGATATCCGGTTGATCCGCGCGGAAAGCCTGATCTAACCGAGCCGACAATCCTGCGGTTGAGACCGCTTAAGATCGTCCGACGATTCAGGCGCAAACGCCGATCGCGGAAGAGACAGTCCGGAGGTGGAGCATGAAGATCCGCATCGAGAAGGCCGGGTGCGTCGGCAATGCGCGCTGTGCCGCGGTCGCCGAGCATCTCTACCCGCTCGACGACGACGGCTATATCGCGATCGAGGGGTTCGCCGTGGCCGCCGGCGACGAGCTGATGGCCAAGCGCGGTGCCAAGGCCTGCCCCGAGCGGATCATCTTCGTCGAAGACGACGAATAAAGCGATCGACGAATTACAGGATCGGCGCTGGGCGGATCGCCCGCCGCGCCTTAGCAGGAGACGGACGAATGGCCGACATATTGGGATATAACGGCAAGCGCGTCGTCGTCAGCGGCTGCTTTTCCGGCATGGGCGAAGCGACCGCGAAGCTGCTGCTCGATCTGGGCGCCGAGGTACACGGGTTCGACTACAAGCAGAGCACGCTGCCGCTCGCATCGTTCACCAACGTCGATCTGCGCGATCCCGCCTCGATCGAAGCGGCGGTCGCCAAGCTCGGCGGCGAGGTCGACGCGCTGTTCAATTGCGCCGGTCTTCCCGGCGGCGGCGGGTTTCCGCCGATCGACACGATGAAGGTCAACTTCATCGGCACCCGGCATCTCACCGAATGCATCGTGCCGCTGATGCGCGAAGGCGGCGCGATCGTCTCGATCGCATCGACCGGCGGCCTCGGCTGGAGCCGGCGCATCCCCGTCCACATGGAATTGCTGCGGACCGAGGGCTTTCAGGGCGCGCTCGACTGGGCGGAAGCGCATATGGATCAGGTCGCCGAGGGCTATGCCTTCTCGAAGGAGGCGGTGATCGTCTGGACGCAGTATATGGGCGCGCAACTGATCAAGAAGGGCATTCGCATCAACTGCTCGCTCCCCTCGCCGACGCAGACGCCGATGATGGCGACCTTCCATGCGACGTCGGGCAAGGACATCGTCGATGCCGCCGCCGAGCCGCTCGGCCGCTACACGACGGCTGCCGAACAGGCCGGGCCGCTGGTGCTGATCTGCAGCGATCTCGCCTCGGTGGTGAACGGCATCGTTCTGCCCGTCGACGGCGGCTTCATGGGCGGGCTCACCACGGGACAGGTGGACATCAGCAAGATGATGAGCAAGGCGAAGGCGAGCGCGTGATGCGCGCGGCGACGCCGGGCTACGAGAGGACGAGCGCATGACCGACGCCCCGCACCTTCTGACGGAGGAAGACGGCGCGATCCTGATCGTGACGCTCAATCGGCCCGAGAAGCTCAACGCGCTGAGCCGCGAGCTGATGGAGCTGTTCGACGAGGCGGTGGATCGGTTCCGCGACGCGCAGCATCTGAAGGTGATGCTGATCCGCGCCACCGGCCGCTATTTCTGCGCCGGCGCCGACATGAAGAGCGGATCGATGGACCCGCGCCGCGCCGGTTCGGTGATCCGCGAGACGCACCGCACCAAGCTCAACGGGATGCACCGCATCTATGACGAGATGGAGCATATCGAGAAGCCGATCGTGGTCGCGCACCACGCGATGTGCGTCGGCGGCGGGCTCGAGATGTCGCTGTCGTGCGATTTCCGCCTGGCCGCCAGAAGCGCGGGCTATGCCTTCCCCGAAGGCAAGTTCGGAACCCTGCCCGCCTCCAACGGCGTCAGCCGGCTGTCGCGGATCATCGGCACGCACTGGACGCGCTGGCTGATCATGGCCAACAAGCCGGCCGACGCCGACATGGCCTACACGATGGGCCTCGTCCATCAGGTCTTTCCCGACGAGACGTTCGCCGACGAGGTGATGGCCTTCTGCCGCCACCTTGCCGCGCAGAATGCCGAACAGATGGGGACTGCCAAGATCGCGATCGAGCTCGCGCACGACGTCGGCCTCGCGCAGGCACGCAATGTCGAGCGTCTGGCAAACAGCGCGCTGATGCTCCACCCCGATTATCTCGCGGGGATCGAGCGCTACATGCAATCCGGCTTCGGCAAGAAAGACTGAACGGTCGGCGACGCGCCAGGCGCGCTACGCGGCGCGCTGATCGCGAATGCCGAGTTCGAGCAACCGTGCCTGCCCGCGTAGCAGCGCGGGCACGTTGGAAGCGGGCTGGTCCGCGATATCGACGAACTCGGTGTCGGTCGTCACCGTAACGACGCGCTCGATCCCGGTAACCAGCGCGGTCGCCATGCCGGTCAGCACCGTCGCCCTCGCCGAAAGATCGCCGTCCATCTGGAAGATCATCAGATTGATCAGGGGACGCGCGGATGTGACCCGGTGGCGGATCATCCGCGGATCGCCCGCCGAATAATTGTTGCGCAGATGCAGCAGCCGCGCGTGGCGCTGCCAGAAGGCGTGGACGTCGTTGACGAAGCGCAGGCAGCAATCGCCCAGCGCCGCGTCAGGCCAGCGTTCGCGCATCTCGCCGAGATAGGAATCCTCCGCCGAGACCATGATGGGATCGAGCACGGCGACCAGCAGCTCGGTGAGATCGCTGAAATAGAGGTACAGCGTCGTCATCGCGAGCGATGCTTCGCGCGCGACTGCGCTCAGCGAAAGCGCCGTGGCAGGATCGGCGAGCAGGCGTTCGGTCGCCGAGATGATGCGCTCCCGCGTGCCTCGTCCCTTACGGCCAAGTCGCTGGCCGAGAAGGTTGTGGCTGAGATCGACCGCATCGGCCTTGGGCATTGCCAGGTTGCTCAACGATTTGGTCTCCGTGCTCATCCGGCCGCCCCTATCACTCAAGCGGGCGCGATACGATACCGTTGGCAAAGCGATTGCAGGACACTCGGGCCGCCGCGGCATCCGCGCGCGGGCCACCGCGATCACAGACGCACGGCGATGACCTTCGAATCGAGAAACTCCTCGATGCCTTCCAGCCCCCATTCGCGGCCGACGCCGCTGCCCTTGACGCCGCCGAAGGGCAGATCGCCCTGGATCGACATGCCGCCGTTGACGCTCATCGTGCCCGTGCGGACGCGACGCGCGACACGCATCGCGCGCGCCTTGTCGCCGGACGATACGCCGCCGCCCAGCCCATAATCGCTGTCGTTGGCGATGCGGATCGCATCCTCCTCGTCCTCGAACGGAATGACGACGAGCACCGGGCCGAATATCTCCTCCTGCGCGATCCGCATGTCGTTGGTGACGTCGACGAAGCAGGTCGGCTCGACGAAGAAGCCGTTGCCGCGATCGGGCCGCGCCTTGCCGCCGGCGAGCAGCGTCGCGCCTTCCTTCTGCCCGATGTCGATATAGCTCATGATCCGATCGAGCTGCTTCTTCGAGACGACCGGCCCCATCAGATGCGCCGGATTGTCGATGCTGCCCCAATTGTCGACGTAGGCGGCATAGCCCGCCTCGAGCGCGGCGATCGCCTCAGGATAGCGGCTCTTCTGGACGAGCAGCCGCGACTGCACGGCGCAGCCCTGCCCGGCATGATAGACCAGCATCGTCGAGGCGACGTCGCGCGCGAAATCGGGCGTATCGTCGAATATGATCTTGGCGGACTTGCCCCCGAGCTCGAGGAAGACGCGCTTGAGCGTCGCCGCGCCTTTTTCCATGATGCGCTTGCCGACGCCGGTCGAGCCGGTGAAGGTGATCAGGTCGACGCGCGGATCGGTGACCAGCGTCTCGCCCGCGGTCACCGGGTCGGCGGACGTGACCACGTTGAGCACGCCTGCCGGAAAGCCTGCCTCCGCCGCCAGTTCGCCGAAGATCGAACCCATGCCGGGCGTATCGGGGGCGGGTTTCAGGATCACGGTGCAGCCGGCGAGCAATGCCGCCACCACCTTGCCGACGTTGACGTAGAGCGGCACGTTCCACGGCGTGATCGCGCCGACGACGCCGATCGGCGTGTGGACGACAAGACGGCTGTGATCGCCGCCATAGACCTGGCGGATGCCGCGATCCTCCTCCCATGTCACCTTGGGAAAGGCGGCCATCAGATCGTCCCAACCCGCGAGCGCCATGCCAACATGCGCGGTGTTGACCGCGGCCAGCGCCGCGCCCGCCTCGTAGCGCGCGAGATCGGACAGCCTGTCGCGATTGGCCTCGAACAGCGCGCGCAGCTTCTTCACCAATTCGAAGCGCTTGTCCTTGTCGAGCGACCAGTCGGTCTCGTCGAACGCCTTGCGCGCCGCGACGATCGCCGCCTCTACGTCCTCGGGGGAGGCATCCGCAGCCTTGCCCGAGATGCCGCCCGTCCACGGGTTGATCACGTCGTAGGTCCTGCCGCCCGCGGCGCCTCGGATCACGCCGTCGATATAGAGATTGGCCTCGGGCAGGATCAGCGTCGCGTCGCCGTCGGTCGCCTGCGTGGCCGGCTCTTCGAAACGGGTGCTCATCATCGATCTCCTGGTTCAGGCGGCGGGCTTGCGGGCCGACAAGGTCACCAGCCCCATGTGGATGTCGGCGGGCATGTTCACGACCGCCACGAAGGCCTCCGCCACGGAGGCATATTGCGTGATCGGCCGCTCGCGCAGGTTGAGCCCATTGGCCATCGCCGCCTGCGCGAACCGCATCGCGACTTCGGGCGCGATCGCCAGCGGAGTCGAATCGGAATCCATCATCTGGCCGGCACGGATGCAGGTGACGCGGATTCCGTCGGCGGCAAGCTCGCGCTCGAGCCCGTCGGAGAAGCGCTCGATCCCAGCCTTGGCCGCCTGATAGACGAGCAGATGCGGGAACGGCAGCACGACCGACTCGCTGCTGACGTTGACGATGTGACCGCCCGCGCCGAGCAGCGGCAGCGCGCCGCGTACGCACAGCATCGGTCCGCACAGGTTGATCGCGGTGGTCTGCATGATCTGCGCGTCGGTCGCCTCGGCGATCATGAACGGTTCGAACACCGCGGCATTGTTGATCAGCACGTCGATCCGGGGAAACCGCTCGCCGATCGCCGCGAACGCGGTGCGCACCGATTCCGGCGACGCGACGTCGCAGGCGAAGGCCTGTCCGCCGATCTCGCTCGCGACCTGCTCCACTTTGGCGAGCGTGCGTCCGAGCAGCACGACCGTCTCGCCCGTCGAGGCGAAACGCCGCGCCAGCGCACGTCCCAATCCCGCACCCGCTCCCGTGATGACGATCGTTCTGGCCAAATCCGACTCCGTTTCGCGCCGGCCGCTCGCCGGCCGATCTCGCCACCGTTCGCCCGCCACCCCGATAAGGGCAAGGGGCGCCGCATCGCTTGGGCGATACCTCCGATCAGGCCTTGGGATAGACCGACAGATCGCCGGCGTAGGCGATTCCGCCCGGCCAGAAACGGTCGCCGCTGACCTTCGCGAAATAGTGCACCGTCCGCGCCGTCGAACCCGACGAGGAGCGCGGCGCCATCGCGATCCCGCTCGGCGACACGCCGCGTGCGCGCGCGCTGAAATCGCGGACGGTGAACTGCAGGTCGTCGGTCTGCTGCGCGCACAGCACGAGCTGGTCGCCTGGGCAGTAATGTTTGGGTTCGATCTGCAGTTCGGACAGACGACCGCGCTTCATCGCGACATGGCCGGGCACCGCGCTCACCTCGACGCTGTGCACCTCGTCGTACCATGCGTGATATTCCACCTCGCGGCCCGCGACGAAGTTGGCGAGGATGATGCTCACCCCCGAGAGCGGTTGGTCGGTCCGCCAGTTGGCGCTGCCCTTCCAGTCCGAATACATCGCGTAGCTGTGCAGTCGTTCGGTCTCGTCGTCGGCGACCAGCCCGGCGTCGCGGGCCTGGGCGATCAGCGGACCGAGCGCGGGCAGATCGATCCTTGGATCGGGCAGGTCGAGATCGTAGACGCTGAGGAAGCGCCACGGCTGCGGGATGTCGCTCATGATCTGCTGCGGCGTGACTTCGAAGCGATCGGCCGAGACGAAGCCGCGCAGCCCCGCCAGCGTCGCGCGGTGTGGGCCGTCGAACCAGCGCGCATACTCGTCTTCGCGACCGGCCGGCACGTTGTGGAGGTGTATCGTCGTGAAGAGCGTCATGCTTCCTGCCCCGTCTGTAGCGGATGGACGTCCATATGCAGCCGGGTCAGCACCTGCCTGGCGATCCGCCAGCGGCCGTCGGTGCGGACATAATGCTCGTGATAATGGCCGAATCCGGTGTGGCCGGCATTCCCTATCCGCGGCGCACGATCCTCGCCCCACACCACGCGGTCCTGCATCGCCCAGACGACGTCCGCGGTGTCGCCGTCGATCGCCATCTCCGGCGAATGGACGTGGTGGCAGGTCGCCGCGGTCTCGACCGCCGCGCGCACCATGCGCAGCGCCTCGTCGCGGCCATAGGTGATCGTGCCCCCCGCCGGTCGCGTGTCGAGCTCGAGGTCTTCGGCGAAGACGTCGGCGTATCCGGCCCAGTCCTTGGTATCGAGGCAGCGGCAGTAGCGCGCCTTGACTTGGGCGATCGCGATATAGGCTTCGATATAGGCGCTGTCGGCCATGGCCGTCTCCTTGGGTGGCGATCAGGTCAGCGAGAAGCCGCCGTCGACCGCGATCGACTGGTTGGTGATCGCGCGAGCCGCGGGCGTCGCGAAGAACAGCACGGCGGCGGCGATGTCGCGCGGTTGCGACATGCCCAGCGGCGGTCGCCGCGACGAGGCCGGACCCGATGGCGCCGGCCCCTGCGCACCGCGCGCGCCAGGCGTATCGACGCCGCCGGGCAGCACCGTGTTGACAGTGATGCGATGCTCGACGAGCTCGAACGCCGCGGTCTGGCTGATCGCGCGCAACGCCGCCTTGGATGCGGCATAGGAGATGTGGCCGACCACCATCGGCCCGAGCACAACGTTGGAGGCGACGTTGACGATGCGCCCGCCCTCGCCGCGCGCGATCATCGACGGCACCAGCTCGCGGATCATCAGGAACGGCCCACGCGCGTTGATCGCGTTGACCCGCTCCCACTCGTCCATCGTGACCTCGAGCAGCGGCTGGCGATCATGGACGCCGGCATTGTTGACCAGCAGCCACGGTGCGCCATGCCGCTCGACCACCTCGGCGCACGCCCGCACGATCGCGGCCTCGTCGGCGAGATCGACGACCATCGCATCGGCGCTGTGCCCCGCCTCGACCAGCCGCGTCACCTGCGCGCGGACTCCCGCCTCGTTGCGATCGGCGACGACAATGCTGGCACCGGCCTCCGCCAGCACCTCGGCGATCCCCGCGCCGATGCCGCTCGCCGCGCCCGTGACGACCGCGAGACGGCCGCCCAGATCGACCCAACCGGCGTTGTCCGTCGTCATCCGCTCTCCTTCCATATCGCCGCGCCTCTCCCGGGCGCGCGTCAGGCCGTCTCGAGCCGCGCCGCTGCCAGTTTGCGCAGATCCTGGGATTTGATCTTGTTGCTTCCGGTCGTGACGAAATCCTCCTCGCGGAAGAACAGCACGCGCCGCGGCACCTTGTAGCTGGCCAGGCTTTGCTTGGCGAAATCGCGGATCACGGCATCGTCGAGCACGGTGCCTTCGAACGGGATGATGCAGGCCACGACCATCTCGCCCAGCAGTTCGTCGGATACGCCGACCGTCATGCTGATCTTCACCCCCGGGCAGGCCGACAGCACTTCGTCGATCTCGAGCGGCGAGACGTTGGCGCCGCCGGTCTTGATGATGTCGGTAAGCCGGCCCTCCCAATAGAGCCGGTTCTCGGCATCGACATAGCCGCCGTCGCCGGTGCGGAAGAATCCTTCGCCGTCGACCGTTTCGTCGAGCGGCGTGCCGACATAGCCGAGCATCAGGGTGGGGCCCTTGACCGCGATCTCGCCGCGCTCGCCGATCGGCACGACCGCGCCCGTCAACGGATCGACGATCTTGAACGTCATGCCGGGCTGCGGTTCGCCGTGACTTCGGCCGATCCGCTCGGGCGGCGTGCCCGACGGAAAGATCGCGCTGATCGTGAACGTCTCGGTATTGCCGTAGGCGGCCATCGGGTCCTGCCACGTCGTGTGGACCGTCGGATGCAGGCCGAGCGGGGTGGTATGGCCGACGTAATGCAGCGCGCTCAAGTCCGCCGACGCGAAGTTCGGCGCATCGGACAACTGCTTCCACTGATGCGGCCAGGCGACCGGCAGCGTGACGCGCTCCTGCTCCATCAGCCGCAGCGCCTCGTCGGCAGCGAAGGTCGCCTGCAACACCAGACTGCCCCCGGTCGACAGCGTGCCGCCGAAGGCCTGCGCGAAATTGCCCGACCAGAAGAAGCCGTTCGCCGACCAGCAGCGGATGGGGATTTCCGGCCGGTAGTCGTAGAAACGCACCCAGCGCCAGAGCTGCAGGCACACGCCGCGATGCGCGTTGAGGATGCCCTTGGGCTTGCTGGTCGAGCCCGACGAGAAGAACAGCAGACCCGGATCGCTCGGATGCACGGTCGCCGCCATCGCATCGATCAGCGCCGGTGGCACCGCCGCGCCGCGCGCGAGGAAACGCTCCCACCCTTCGATCGCACCCTCGCCGTCTCCCGCGCCAAGCCCGCACATCGCGAGGTGGCGCAGATAGGGATAGTCGAGGCTCTCGATCGCACCGGGTCGCGCGGACGCGATCTCGGGCACCAGATCGCCTAGGATCGCAGCGAAATCCTTCTTGAGCACGTGGCGCTCAAGAAGCACGACCGATACGCACGACACGCCGAGCAGATGCTCGAGTTCGGCAGGCGTCGAAAAAGTACTCAGGCCGACCGCGACGCCGCCCGCGAGCGCGGTGCCGAAGGTCGCGGCGAGCCACTCGGGGCGGTTCGTCATCAGCACGCCGACGCGCGTACCCTTGCCCACCCCGCAGGCGGCGAGCGCGCGCGCCACCGCCATCGCCTGCTCCCAAAGCTCGGCATAGCTCCAGCGGGTGACGCCGCCGGCCTCGTGCATCACCAGCGCTTCGTTGGCGGCGTGGCGCGTCGTCACCTCGCGCAGATAGGCGCCGAGCGTCAGCGCGCCGATGCCTGGCTCCTCGGCCAGCGGCAAGCCGGCGATGATCGAGGGGGATTCGGGCGCCTGCGGATCCATCATAGCCTCCCTGTCGCGCGCACGATCGGCATCACCCGTTGACGTCGACGACGAACCTCCCGCGCACCGTGCCGTCCATCAGCCGTCCGGCCGCGGCGATCGCCTCGCCGAGCGGGATTTCGCTGGCGATCGTCTCCAGCGTCGCCGGATCGAGATCGCGCGCCAGCCGCTCCCACGCGGCGAGGCGCGCCGGCTTGGGAGCCATCACGCTGTCGACGCCGAGCAGCCGCACGCCGCGGAGGATGAACGGCATCACGCTCGACGGGAAATCGGACCCGCCGGCAAGCCCGCACGCCGCGACCGCGCCGCCATATTTCGTCGCCGCGCAGATGTTGGCGAGCGTGGTGCTGCCGACCGAATCAACCGCGCCCGCCCAGCGCTCCTTCTGGAACGGCTTGCCGGGTGCGGAGAGTTCGTTGCGATCGACGATCGAGGTCGCGCCGAGCGCCTTCAGATAGGGCTCTTCGGACGCCTTGCCCGTCGCCGCGACGACGGTGAAGCCCGCCTTCGCGAGCAACGCGATCGCCACGCTGCCGACGCCGCCGGTAGCGCCCGTCACGAGGATCTCGCCCTGCTCGGGCGTGACGCCCGCATCGATCAGCGCCTGGACGCAGAGGCTCGCGGTATAGCCCGCGGTGCCGATCGCCATCGCCTGACGCGGGGTGAACGCCTGCGGCAGCGGCACCAGCCAATCGCCCTTGAGCCGCGCCTTCTGCGCAAGCCCGCCCCAATGCCCCTCGCCGACGCCCCAGCCGTTGAGCACGACCTTGTCGCCCGCCTTCCACTCGGCATGGCTGCTTTCGGTCACGGTGCCCGCGATATCGATGCCCGGCACCATCGGGAATTTGCGCACCACCGGACCCTTGCCGGTGATCGCGAGGCCGTCCTTATAGTTGAGCGTCGAGTAGTCGACCGCGACGGTGACGTCGCCCTCGGGCAATTGCGCCTCGTCTATCTGGGTCAACGCGACCTGCAGGCCGGCTTCGGTCTTGTCGATCAGGATCGCGGAAAACATTCGGTCTAGCTCCGGAAATCAGGCGTAGCGTCTGGGCTTCCCCGGCTGGATGGATTTGCACCCGAGGCGAGTCAATCGTGCCACCTCGGCGACCGTTTCGATATCCCTGCCGCGATGTTGGCGGTCGTGTCGCTTGACCCAAGCGAGCGTCGCACGCCAATCCCGGGGCGCATCAGGAAGGGCCGAGCCGACGTGCAGCCAGCCGATTATCTTCTCACCGACAAGGTCGCGATCGTCACTGCCGGCGGCGGCGGCATCGGCCGCGCGATCGCGCTGGAACTGGCCTCGGCGGGCGCCGACATCGTCATCGCCGACATCGTGCCGGAGCGGTGCGAGGAGACCGCCGAGCGCGTGCGCGAACTCGGCCGTGCCGCGCTGCCGGTGCCGACCGACATGGCAGACAGCGAACAGGTCCGCGCGGTGGTCGAGGCTGCCGACGCGCGGTTCGGCCGCATCGACATTCTCGTCAACAACGCCGGCGGGGTGAGTGGAAAGCCGTTCCTCGCTCAATCCGAGCGCTCGTGGCACAGGCATATCGACCTCAACCTGATCAGCCTCTTCGCCGCGACATCGGCGGCGGCGCCGATCATGATCCGCGGCGGTCGCGGCGGCGCAATCGTCAACGTCACCAGCATCGAAGCCTCGCGCGCGGCGCCGAGCTACGCCGTCTATGCGGCGTGCAAGGCGGGGATGAACAGCTTCACGCGCACGATGGCGCTCGAGCTTGCCGAGCACGGCATCCGCGTCAACGCGATCGCGCCCGATTATACCGTGACGCCCGGAACGCGTGGCAATGTCACCGGCCCGGTCGATCCGTCGAAATGGCCCGCGATCACCCCCGAGCACGAGGCCGCGACCGCGCGACGAATCCCGCTCGGCCGGCCGGGCATCGACCACGAATGCGGCAACGCGGCGCTGTATCTGGCCTCGGCGATGAGCAGCTACGTCACCGGCATCGTGCTGCCGGTCGATGGCGGCTCGTGGGCGTCGTCGGGCTGGTTCCGCACGCGCGACGGCCATGGCTGGGCGCTCCACGACACCGCCGGCTACGCGCCGCGCGGCAGCAGCGACAGCTGATAGCGAACATCCGCCGAGAAAGGCCCGCAGTCATGAATATCAACATCCCGCTCCCCTTCGATCGCCATGCGGGCGCCAGCGAATTCTACACGCTCGATGCGGTCGCCAAGGTCGGCGCGGCGATCGAGAAGGCGGGATTCCATTCGGCCTGCGTCACCGATCATCCTGTGCCGACCGGACGCTGGCTCGACAGCGGCGGGCACAATGCGCAGGATCCGTTCGTGATGCTGTCGCTGGTCGCGGCTGCGACGAAGACGGTCAAGCTGCAGACCGGCATCCTCGTCCTGTCCTACCGCAACCCGTTCATCGTCGCGCGCTCGGTCGCCTCGCTCGATCTCTACTCGAACGGACGCGTGCTGCTCGGCTTCGGCGCGGGGTATCTCAAGGGCGAGTATCGCGCGCTCGGCGTCGACTTCGATCAACGCAACGAGCTGATGGACGAATATATGCGCGCGCTCAAACTGGCGCTCTCCGGCGAGGAATTCACCTTCGAGGGCACCGGCTACCAGGCGTTCGGCAACCGAATCCAGCCAGGGCCGATCCAGAAGCCGCACCCGCCCTTCCTCGTCGGCGGCAACGCGCCGCGCGCGATCCGCCGCGCGGTCGAACTCGGCGACGGCTGGTATCCCTTCTTCACCGACGGGCTGTCGACGGCGACGACACGGACCTTCGACATGACCGGCGAGGAGGATCTCAGGAAGGGCATCGATTACATGCTCGCGCATTGCGAGACGGTCGGCCGCACCGAGCCGCCGCAGGTCGTGCTCGGCGGGCTCAACAAGCCGGGGCAAAAATGCTCCTACCAGCAGCTCGTCGACTGGGCAGGCCTCTACGGCGAGATGGGCGTCTACGCGGCGGGGGTCTCGGTCGAGGGTGATAGCGTCGGCGAGTGGTGCGACAACGCGCTGCGGATGGGCGAGGAGGTCATCGCCAAGCTGAACTGAGCCGCCCCAGCAACATCGCGCACCCGATACCGGAGCGGCGGGGCCGGTGCCGTCTTGAGAAGCGGCGATGATTGACCGAACGTCCGCCAAGTCGCGCGGCGGGGCCGGCCGGTGCCGGGGGCGGCGTGCGACACAGGAAGAAGGCGGACACGCGATGCTGACCAACACCCACAAGCCGGACGCGGCGACGCAGGTGGAGATGTTCCGCCGGATGGCGCTGCTCAAGGCGAATGACGAGCGCAGCCGCAAGGTGATCACGACGGGTCGCCTGCTGATGCCCTATTATTCCTACCGCGGGCAGGAGGTGATCCCGGCCGCGATGTCGGTCAACCTCACCGACGACGACTATCTGGTCACCATCTATCGCGGCATCCACGACATGCTCGCCAAGGGCCTGCCGCTCAAACAGCTCTGGGCGGAGATCGCCGGCCGGATCGACGGCACTTGCAAGGGCAAGGGCGGCCCGATGCACCTCACCTATCCCAAGAAGGGGATCATGGTGACGACGGGCGTGGTCGGCTCGTCGATGCCGATCGCCAACGGGCTCGGCTGGGCGTCGCAACTGTCGGGCGACGGCCGCGTCGCGGTCGCGACCTTCGGCGACGGCGCATCGAACATCGGCGCATTCCACGAATCGCTCAACCTCGCCTCGGTATGGAAGCTGCCGGTGATCTTCCTGTGCCAGAACAACCGCTGGGGCGAGCACACCGAGTATAGCAAGTCGACCCCGGTCGCGCGCATTTCCGATCGCGCCGCCGCTTATGGCATGGCGGGCATCCACGTCGATGGCAACGATCCGATCGCGATGTACGGCGCGGCGCGCGAGGCGGTCGAGCGCGCGCGGGCGGGCGAAGGCCCGACGCTGATCGAGGCGATGACATTCCGCCACCACGGCCACGTCTTCGGCGACGCCGATCGCTATATGGACAAGGCCTACAAGGCCGAATGGGTCGCCAAGGACCCTTATCCCGCGTTCCGCGCGACGCTGATCGCCGACGGTCTGGCGACCGAGGAACAGCTCGCGGCCTTCGAGGCGGATGCCGAGGCGCAGATCGACGAGGCGGTCGCCTTCGCGCTCGACAGCGCCTTCCCGGGGCTCGACGAATTGTCCACCGACGTGTTTGGAGAGGCCGCATGAGCGACGCGATGGTGCAGGACAAGCCGGCCGAGAAGGCCGCCAAGCCGATCACGATCCTCGAAGCGCTCAACCAGGCGCTCGCCGATGCGATGGCGGAGGACGACACCGTCGTCGTGCTCGGCGAGGACGTCGCCGATCCCGAGGAAGGCGGCGTCACCGGCGTCACCAAGGGGCTGTCGACGCGCTTCGGCGAGATGCGCGTGCGATCGACGCCGATCTCTGAGCAGGCGATCGTCGGCTGCGCGATCGGCGCGAGCCTGGCGGGCTACAAGCCCGTCGCCGAGATCATGCTGATGAACTTCACCACCGTGGCGATGGACATGATCGTCAACCACGCCGCCAAGCTGCGCTATATGTCGGGCGGGCAGACCAACGTGCCGATCGTGATCCGCACGATGACCGGCGCGGGTTTCTCGACCGGCGGCCAGCACGCCGATTTCCTCGAGGCGTGGTTTGCGCACACCGCGGGCATCAAGGTGGTGATCCCATCCAACGCGGCCGACGCCTACGGCTTGATGCGTAGCGCGATCGACGATCCCGATCCGGTGCTGTTCGTCGAGAACATGCCCAATTACTGGACCCCCTATCCGCGTTTCGAGCGCGGCCACCGCGTGCCGATCGGCAAGGCGGACGTCGTCGTCGAGGGTAGCGACATCACGATCGTCAGCTATGCCCGGATGATGAACGAAGCGCATATGGCGCTCGCGGCGCTCGGCGAGGCGGGCATCAGTGCCGAGATCGTCGACCTGCGCACGATCGCGCCGTGGGACCAGGAGACCGTGCTCGCCTCGGTCGCCAAGACCGGGCGGTTGCTCGTCGTCCACGAGGCGGTAGTGCCGTTCGGCGTCGGCGCCGAGATCGCCGCGGTGGTACAGGAGAAATTGTTCGGCAAGCTCAAGGCGCCCGTCGGCCGCGTCGGCGCGCCGTTCAATCCGGTGCCCTTCTCCAAGCCGCTCGAGACCGCGCACATACCGAGCGCCGACAAGATCGCCGCGGCGGCGATCGCGCTCGTCAAGGGGAACGACTGACCATGGCCACCGAGATATTGCTGCCGAAGATCGGCTTTTCGATGAACGAGGGCGAGCTCGCCGAATGGCTGGCGGCGGACGGAGACGCAGTGACCGAGGGCCAGCCGCTGTTCCTGCTGGAGGCCGACAAATCCGCCAACGAGGTCGAATCGCCCGCGACCGGCACGCTGCGGATCGCGGCGGCGGCGGGGGAGACCTATACCGTCGGCACGGTGCTCGGCACGATCGAATAGATCTGGCGACACCAGCGTGACACTGCGCGTCGGGATCATCAGCGCGAACTGGGGCACCTTCGCACACCTGCCCGCCTGGCGCGCGGTGCCGGGCGTCGAGGTGACCGCGGTCTGCACGTCGCGGCGGGAGACGGCGGAAGCCGCGGCGGCCAAGCACGGCATCCCCCGCGCCTTCTGGGACGCGCAGGCGTTGGCGGCCGATCCCGACATCGACATCGTCGACTGCGGGACGCGCGCGAGCATCCGCGAGGCGATGGTGCTCGCCTGCCTGAAGCACGGCAAGCATGTCTACAACGCGATCCCCTTCGCCAGGGATCTCGACGGCGCGCGCGCGATCCACGACGCGTGGAAGGGCAGCGGCCTCGTCGGCGTGGTCGATGCCTTCTCCGAATGGATTCCCGCGCATCGGCACGCCAAGACGATGATCGACGACGGCTATCTCGGGCGGCCGTTCGGCGGGACTTGCGTGTTCAACATGGGCCTGTTCAACCGGCTCAACCCGCACTTCCCCTATAATTGGTTCGCGCAGTCCGGCCAGGGCGTGTCGGCGGTGCGCAATCTCGGCAGCCAGGCGCTGCACATGCTCGTCTGGCTGTTCGGCGACGTCGTCGAACTGGTCGCGCACGATGCGCAACTGCTCGACGAGTGGCGTTCGCCCGACGGCGGGACGGTCATCAAGGCGGAGACCAACGACTTCGCCAGCATGCTGCTGCGCTTCGAGAGCGGGCTGGTGCTCCAATGCCAGGTGTCGTGGAACGCGACGCTCGGGCCGGGTTGGCTGCTCGACGTGTTCGGATCGGACGGGCGCATCGTCGCGCAGTCGCCCTCCTTCCCGACCAGCCGCGACACGGTGCTGCACGCCGGCAAATTGGGCGGCGCGCTCGAGAAGATCGAGATACCGGACGCGCTGCTGCGATCGCCCGAGGTGGCGATCGACGCCGATTTCGCGATCCCGCCTTCCTACCCGATGGCGCTGTCGATGAACGCGATGGCGCGCGCGATCGAGGGCAAGGGCGGCGCGCGCCCCGATTTCGAACAAAGCTGGCAGGTCGAGCGGTTGCAGGAGGCCATCCGGCTCTCGCAGGCCGAACGACGCTGGGTGCGGATCGACGGCATCGTCTGAAACGGAGAAGTCTGATGACCCAGTATCAACTCGTCGTATTCTCCAACGCGCTCGAAGGCCGCGACGCCGAGTATAACGACTGGTACGACAACCGGCATCTGGGCGACGTGCTGGCAGTGCCCGGCTTCTACCGTGCGCAGCGGCTGACGGTCGACCGGGTGCTGACCGGCGAACCGCCCGAACACAGATATCTCGCGCTCTACGAGTTTGAGGCGGACGATCTCGATCGGACGCTGGGCCATTTCTTCTCGCTCACCGGCACCGACAAGATGCCGATGACCGATGCGATGGACACCAATGCCAAGCCGGCGGTCTATCGGGTGATGGGCCCCGCTAGGGAATTGAGCGCGCCGACGCCCTGGCCCGCCTGAGGCTGGGGACGCACAAAGCTACCCGCAATGTCGTGCTCCTGCGTAGGCAGGAGCCTAGGTGAAGCGAGCGCAGCGCCTGCTACCCTGGGCTCCTGCTTTCGCAGGAGAACGGGGCGTCGATCAGGCCCCGGCCAGCCCCACCAGCCGCTCGCTCTCCGTCCACAAGCGCTCGACCGCAGCCTCGTCGTCCGCGAGCGGATTGGGCCGCACCCGCTCGTGCTGGTGATAATAGCCGCCGGTGCTCTCGCCCGGTTCGGCACCCGTCGCCAGCCATATGAGCGCCTCGGCGCCCTGCGCGGCGCTCATCGCCTCCAGCGTGCGGATGTGCGCCTGTGAACTTTCGTCGGCGTGGCTGATGAAGTTCGAGTCGATCGTGCCGGGATGCAGCGCGTGCGCGACGATGCCGTCGGGCGCGAGCCGTGTCGCCAGCGCCCGCGCGAACAGCACGTTGGCGAGCTTGCCCTGGCAATAGGCATGGCCCGCGCGGAAATGGTCGATCAACTGCAGATCGTCCCACATCAGATCGGGGATCATCTCGCTGGCATCGGACGAGGTGTTGACGATGCGCACGCTGCCGGCGGGCCGATCGGCGGTGGCGGCGCGGAGCAGCGGCAGCAGCCGGTTGGTGAGCAGGAACGGGCCGAGATGGTTGCCCGCGAAATTCGCCTCGAGCCCTTCGGCGGTGATCACCTTGTGCTTGGCCATGCCGCCGGCGTTGTTGATCAGTATATCGATCCGATCGGTCAGCGTCGCGATCTCACCCGCGAGACGCTCGGCGTCGGCGATCAACGCGAGGTCGGCGCGGAGCATGTCAACTCGCCCCTCCCTGGACGCCGCGCGGATCTCCGCCTCCGCGGCCGCGCTGCGTTCCGGATCGCGACCGACCGCGATCACATGCCAGCCCTGGCCGGCGAGCGCCTTCGCGGTCTCCTTGCCGATCCCCGAACTGGCGCCCGTCACGACAGCGACGCGTTGCATGCCCGTCTCCTCACATCGAAAAGCTGTAGCCGCCATTGACCGGATAGGTCTGGCCGGTGATCCATTCCGCCCCGGCCGAACACAGGAACAGCGCCATTGCCGCGACGTCGTCGGGCCTGCCCAGCCGCCGGATCGCGTAGCGCGACGTCAGCGTCCGGGCGTGATCGCTCGCCAGGAACGCGGCTTTCTCCATCTCGTCGATGTTCGGCTCCAGCGCGGAGAGCGAGATCGCGTTGCAGGTGATGCCGTAGCGACCGGTCTCCTTGGCGATCGCGCGCACGAAGCCCGCCGCCCCCGCCTTCGCCGCCGAATAGACCGCCAGCCGCGCCTCGCCGACACGCCCGGCATCCGAGACGATCGTGACGATCCGCCCATGCCCCTGCGCGATCATGCCGGGGATCGCGGCGTGGCAGCCGTTCATCACGCCGCGCAGATTGGTGTGGAAATAGCGATCCCACTCGGCCGGATCGGTCTCCCAGAACGGCGGCGACGGTGCCATCGCCATGTCCGGCCCGGCATTGCCCGCATTGTTGACGAGGATCGTGATCGGGCCGAGCGCCTCGGTCGCCCTCGCCAGCGCGCCGCGCATCGCGGCATGATCGCCGACGTCCGCCGGCACCGCGATCGCCTTGACGCCGAGCGCGTCGATCTCGGCGACCACCGCCGCCGCGCGTTCCGTGACGAAGTCGTTGACCGCGATCCCCCCGGCATTGTGCCGTGCGAGCGCCAGCGCGATCGCGCGTCCAGCCCCTTGGCCCGCCCCGGTGACGAACGCGACCCGCCCTTTCAGATCGAGCGGATCGTCGCCGATCATGGCCTATCGGCCGCCCATCTGCGTCCAGCGTTGGTCGCTCATCCAGACATATTCGAGATAATGCCCTAGAAACGCCCGGGCATCGATATAGAGGAAGCGAAGCTGTTCGTTGCCGCCCTCGAGCACGACGGGATAGGGCTGCCGATCGACGCGTGCGCGAAATTCATCCCACTCCGGAATGCGCATGCAGACATGGTGGAAGCGCAGGCCGTCGCCCTCGGGCAGCGCGTCGGCATAGATCGCGACGTCGCCCGCGACGGGCTGGATCAGCTCATATTGCAGATCGCCCACCCAGACGAAGGCCAACTTGTTGGTCTGCATGCCCGGCCCGTCGGCGGTGACGACCGGCGTGCTCCCCTCGAAGGTCAGCACCTTGTCGACCTTTGCACGCTCGGCGAAGGTCGCGACCCATTTGTCGACGTCGCGCGTCACATAGGCGTTCTGGAAATGATAGCCTTCGAGCATCGCCTCACCCTTCGCGTTCGACGTCGTAGCGATCGAGATAGCGTTCGAAGAGCGGCGTCAGCCCCTCCACCGACAGGCCGTATTGCGCGAGCTTATATTCGTGGCGGCCGAACTTGTCCTGCGGGTTGTCGTCGACCCAGCCCTGCATCCCGGCCTCGGCCTCGGGCGTGAACTCGTCGCCGAGCTGCGCATAGACCGTGCGCATCGCCCCGATCGGATCGCGCATCAGATCGGCGTAATGGACGTCGATGATGCGATCCTCGCCGATCGCGTCGCGCGCATCCATCGCGCGATTGGCATGTTCGGCGGCCTGCTTGGGATAGTTCTGCCCCAGCCATTCGGTGTCGACCTTGCCGGTGTAGCCGCGGTGCGCGAGGCTGAGCAGGCTGCACAGCGATCCCACCGCGGTGAACGGATCGCGGTGCGTCCAGATCAGCCGCGCATCGGGGAAGACGTCGAGCAGCTGCGGGATGAAAAGCGCATGCGACGGCATCTTGAGGTTCCAGACCCCCGGCGCCTCGGACTGCAGCAACTGCAGGAAGCGTTTCTCATATTCGTATGCCGGGGTCGTATCCATCTGCAGCACATATTCGGAATAGCCCGGCAGCTTGCCACGCGACTCCCACATCAATGTCCGAAATTCGTGCGCGTGGATGAACACGCATTCGTTGGGATAGATCGCCGAGCCGCGATAATATTTGCCCATCTCGGGCCGCGCGGCGAGCATCGCGCGCTCGTCCTCGAGCCCTTTCAGCGCGCGCGGGTCCGTGTACAGCGTGGCGCTGGTCGCGGGCGGGACGGGATTGTCGATCTCCCAGGTCAGCGGCGAGCGGCGGGCCGGATCGGCAGCGAGCAGGTTGCTGACCATCGTCGTGCCCGTGCGCGGGACACCCAGTACGAAGACCGGCCGCTCGATCGGGCGCGACAGAAGGTCGGGTCGCTTGTCGAGATAGTCGGTGACCTTGAGGCGGCGCGACAGCGCGGTGACGAGATCGTTGCGGAAGCGATCGACGAGTGGAGCGGGCCGGTCGCTATCCCCGTTGATGTCGGCGATCAGTATGCCGAGCCCTTCCCTGAAGCTGTCGCTGTCGAAGCGCTCCAGCCCGGTCGCGCGCCGCGCATCCTCGATCAATTGCTCGACAATAAGCGGCGTCGCCATTTCGCTCGATCCTCTCGGTCGGGCCCGTCGTGCGTCGCCCGTTCTTTTCTCGTTGAGGCCTAGTTGCGGCGCCGATCGTCGCGCTGGCAACGGGTTTCGGCTTCGACAGCGGGCCGAAGTGTCGCCGTCCAGCCAACACCCCACGCGGAGCGGCGACGGCTCAGGCGGCGGCGCGCACCATGCGCTGGCGAAAATAGCGCGGCGTCACCCCCGTCGCCTGGCGGAACGCGTAGGCGAAGCTGGACGGCGACGCGAAGCCGAGCGCGAAGGCGATCGCCTTGATGCTGTCGCCGCCGGCAAGCATCCGCTTGGCGTTCTCGATGCGGCCGCGCGAGACATAGTCGTTGATCGAGCATCCCCGGCTGGCGCGGAAGCCGCGGGTGAGCTGGCGGATCGACAGGCTGCACAGCGCCGCCAGTTCCGCCAGCGTCGGCGGCAATTGGGTCTCGCGCAGCCGCTGGTCGATCAGCCGCAACCGCCATGCACCCAGCCCGCCGGTCGCGGGGCCATCCTCGATCGCGGTAC
The DNA here is from genome assembly GCA_964247655.1 of uncultured Sphingomonadaceae bacterium. Taxonomy (GTDB): domain Bacteria; phylum Pseudomonadota; class Alphaproteobacteria; order Sphingomonadales; family Sphingomonadaceae; genus Solisphingomonas. The sequence goes on from CAXTVK010000001.1 coordinate 110,654, forward strand.
AGAAGCGCCCCAGTTCGATCGCGAGCTGGCCGACCATCATCTCCGCCAGCGCCGGGCTGGCGAGACCGGGACGATAGGCTTCCTCGGCCAGGCGCCCCAATACGTTGCGGATATGCGGACTGGTGACGTCGAGCCCCGCTTCAAGCCGCCGGTCGGTCCATTCGATGTCGCGCTCGAGCCACCGCTCGACGACATCGCGGCGCAGCTCGCAGACGACCGCCGCCTGGCGCCCGCTCTCGCCGCGAATATGCATGGCGTGCCCCGGCGGTGCCAGAAACACGTCGCCGAGCGGCTCGAAACGATGCGGGCCCCATTGCGCGATGAAGCAGGCACGCGAGTGCGGCGGGCGCGGCGTGAGGCACAGGTTGAGGCGATACCCCTCCGCAGCCGCGACGATGTCGTCGACGGGACCGCCGAGGACGAAGCGCATCATCCGGACCGTCGCGGACGGCAGCCGAAGCTCCGCCTGCACCGTCATTTCGTTGTCGCGCCCGTCGCTCATGTCGTTGGTCCGCCCTCTCGGATCCGATCTTATGCGCGGCCGGTTCCCTCTCCAATGGCCCGACATCGACATCGCCCGCGCGGTATCGGGTGCGCCGATTGACGGGCCCACCGATGCGGGCGCAGTCCACCTCGATCGTATGACGCGGCAGGAGAGACGAGTTGGCGACCTACGTGCTGGTGCATGGCGGCGAGCATGGCGGATGGTGCTGGCGTAAGGTCGCGGCGTCGTTGCGCGCCGCCGGTCATGACGTCGTCACCCCCACGCTGACCGGATTGGGCGAGCGGGTCCATCTGCTGAGCCCCGGGGTCGATCTGGCGCTGCACGTCACCGATGTCGTCAACACGCTGATTTTCGACGATCTGCGCGACGCGATCCTGGTCGGGCACAGCTATGGCGGGATGGTGATCACGGGCGCTGCCGATCGCGCGATCGATCGCGTCGGCCAGCTCGTCTATCTCGATGCCGCGCATCCAAAGAACGGCGAGGCGCTGACCGATGTCGCGCCCGACATGATGGCGATGGCGCGGCAGCAGATGCGGGTCGTCGACGGCATCGAGTTGATCCACCTGCCCCCCGCGCTCGCCGCGCAGTATTTCGGCGTGACCGATGCCCTGGACGTCGCGTGGATGGTCGACCGGCTCAAGCCGCATCCGTGGGCATGCTATGCGCAGCCGCTCCGGTTGGCCGACGAGGCGGCGGTACGGTGCCTGCCGCGCACCAACATCAACTGCACGCAAGCGCTCGCCAATTCAGCCGGCGATTTCCTCGCCCGACAGATCGACGGCGATCGCAATTGGGAGATCGATACGGGCCACGACATCATGATCACCGAACCCGAGCGGCTGGCCGAGATGCTGCTGCGGCTCGCGTGAGGACGAGGCCCCGCTTTGCGTCCCGTTCTCGCTAGTGCGGCTTAGTCTCGACACGCTGCGGGATTGCCGCGGGGACCGCGACTGGCGGACACGGGACGGAACGGATCCGACCCCGAGGCGGACAGACACAGGAGGAATGGATGGCCGAAGGCCTGTTCGATCTGACCGGCAAGGTCGCGCTGGTCACCGGCGGCAATGGCGGGATCGGGCTGGGCTTCGCGCGCGGCATCGCCAAGCAGGGCGGCAGCCTCGCCATCTGGGCGCGCAATGCCGAGAAGAACGCGGTCGCCAAGCAGGATCTGCTCGACGCCGGCGCGGCGCGGGTCGAGACCTACGTGGTCGATGTCGCTTCCGAGCAGCAGATCGTCGCCGGGTTCGACACGCTCAAGGCCGATTTCGGCCGGCTCGATTGCGTCTTCGCCAATTCGGGCGGGCCACCGCGTTTCAATTCGGTGTTCGATATGTCGACTGCCGACTGGCACGAATTCCTCGACGTCGCGCTGCACGGCGCCTTCTTCACCTTGCGCGAGGCGGCGCGGATGATGGTCGATCGCGCCAAGGCCGGCGAGCCGGGCGGCTCGCTCGTCGCGTGCGGCAGCCTGTCGCTGTTCCAGGGGCTCGCGGGCAAGGAGAATTACGCCGGCTCGAAGGCGGCGATCGCCGCGGTGATCCGCTGCATGGCGGTCGAGTTCGGGCCGTATGACATCCGCGCCAACGTCGTCGCACCCGGTCTGATCATGACGCCGATGATGGGCGGCGAGGCGAACGAGAAGGCGCTGTCGGGCATGGTCGGGCCGCAGGTGCCGATCAAGCGCGTCGGCCGGGTCGAGGATTTCGAAGGCATCGGCGCCTTCCTGTGCAGCGATTCCTCGTCCTTCATCACCGGCGAGACGATCAAGGTCGACGGCGGCTACATGATCCGGCCCTGAGCCGGATCGCTACAATGCCGGCTGCGCGCCGACACGGGAGACTGACGATGCGGCTTCTCAACATCCACGGTGTCGGCGACGTCCGGCTCGACGACTATGCGCGACCCGCGGCGGGCCCCAAGGACGTCGTCGTCCGGATGAAGGCCGTGGGGATCTGCGGCAGCGATCTCAGCTACATCAAGATCGGCGGCATCCCCAATCCGCGCAACGTGACCCCGCTCGGTCACGAAGGTGCGGGCGACGTGATGGAAGTGGGCTCCGAGGTCGAGGGGATCGCGGCCGGCGACCGCGTGATCGTCAACCCGATGATGACGCCGAGCAACATCGGCAGCGGCGGCCCCGAGGGTGCGTTCACCGAGGAACTGCTGGTGCGCGAGGCGCGGCTGGGCGACAGCATCCTGCCGATCCCCGAGGGCATATCCTACGAGGTCGCCGCGATGTGCGAGCCGCTCGCGGTGGCGATGCACGGCGTCAACCGCGCGCAGGTGAAGGCGGGCGACAAGGTCGTGGTGTTCGGCTGCGGCCCGATCGGGCTCGGCATGATCCTGTGGCTGGTCGATCGCGGCGTCACCGACGTGGTCGCGCTCGATCTCGCGGAGGAGCGGCTGGAGCGCGCCCGCGCGCTCGGCGCGCGCGCCGCGCTCGATCCGACCAAGGTCGATCTCAGGGCCGAGCTGGCCAGGCTGCACGGCGAGGCGCCCTCCTACGGTCGGGTCGGTGTCGGCACCGACGCCTATATCGATGCCGCCGGCGCGCCCAACATCCTGACCGACGTGATCATGATGGCCAAGTTCCACGCCAGGCTGGTCGTCACAGCCGCCTATATGCGGCCGATCGAGTTCCCCGTCGGGCGGATGCTGACCAGCGAGATGACGATCACCACCGCGGTCGGCTATCCCACCGAAATGCCCGAGGTGATCGCCGCGATGCCACGGCTCAACGACGAGATTCGTTCGATGATCAGCCACCGGCTGCCGTTCGACCGCGTGCTCGAGGGTCTGGACGTCGCCGCGCGGCCAAGCTCGGCCAAGGTGATGATCGACATGGAGGAGCCGGCATGAGCGCCGACGATCAAGCGAAGACGCCGCCTCTCGCCGGTCTGGTGCGCGCGGGCGACGCGCAGGCCGAGGCGGTGGCGATCACCGACTTCGTGTTCATGGCGAAGGACATCTCCAACGCTTATCTGGTCACCACCGCCGATGGCGACGTGATGATCAACACCGGTTTTCCGGACAACGGCCTGCGCAACCAGGCGCTGCTCGCACCGCACCGCACCGGGCCGCTGCGCGCGATCATCCTGACGCAGAGCCATGCCGACCATTTCGGCGGCGTCGACGTCTTCAAGGAGCCGGGCACGCAGATCCTCGTACAGGAGCGCTTCCCCGCCAATTCGCACGACATGCTGTCGATGCAGGCCTATTTCGGTCCGCGCTCGCGCAAGCTGTGGGGATCGACGCTCAAGCGCCCCGCCGCGCCGCCGCCGATCCCGAATGTCGTGCCCGACGTGCTGGTCGACCGCGATCACGCGTTCGAGCAGGGCGGCCGTCGCTTCGAGCTGATCTCGACGCCCGACGGCGAGACCACCGACTCGCTGACCGTCTGGCTGCCGAGCGAGAAGATCGCGTTCACCGGCAATCTGTTCGGCCCGGTGTTCCTGTCGATGCCCTTCCTCTGCACGATCCGGGGCGACAAGCCGCGGCTGGTGCGCAGCTATCTGAGCTCGCTCGACCGGGTGCGCGGGCTCGGTGCCGAACTGCTGATCACCGGGCACGGCGAACCGATCCGCGGCGCCGACACGATCCGCGCCGCGCTCGACAAGATGCACGCCGCGGTCTCCTACGTCCGCGACGAGACGCTAACCGGCATGAAGGCCGGGAAGGACGTCCACACGCTGATGCGCGAGATCGCGCTGCCCGAGGACATCAGGATCGGCGAGTTCCACGGCAAGGTCTCGTGGGCGGTGCGCACGATCTGGGACGAATATTCGGGCTGGTTCCACTATGAGGACGGCACGACCGGACTTTACGGGACGCCGCGATCGAGCGTGGATCGGGACCTCGTCGAGCTGGCGGGCGGGGCGGACGCGATCGTCGCGCGCGCGCAGGCCAAGATCGATGCCGGGCTGCCGCTGGAGGCGATCCACCTCGTCGATATCGCGCTCGGCGCCGAACCCGGCGACCGTGCGGCGATCGGCGTCAAGAAAGCGGCGCTCGAACGGCTGCTGGCGGCGTCCGGCAGCGGCAATCTGAGCGAAACGATGTGGCTCAAGTCCGAGATCCGGATCGCCGACGAGGCCCTGGAGGCGAGCATTTCGTAATGCGCGTGCCTTTCGATCGCGCGGGATTACGGGGTGCGCGATCGCCCTCCAAGCCGTTCGCGGGCAGGCGCCCACTTGCCCTTCGACGACGGACGGGACACTGCCTCGGCAGGCTCGGCAAGCATGACCCGATCGAGCGCGCGAGGAGAGATCATGCCTGATGTTTCGTCCAGCCGCCATCTCGTGGCACCCGAACTGCTGTCGGTCCTGGAGCGGATACCGCAGCTGGATCTTAACGACGATCTGCTCGCGGCGATCCGCGCGACCCCGCCCGGCGAGGGCAGCATCGCACAGCCCGCGCTCACGCTCGCGCAGCGATCGGTCCGGTGCGAGCAGCGCTTCGCGCCCGGCCGCGGCGGCGCACCCGAGGTGCGCATGCTCGTCTACACGCCGCCGGGCGCAGATGCGCCCCGCCCCGCCTATCTCGATTTTCATGGCGGCGGCTTCGTCATGGGCATGCCCGAGATCAACGACGCCGCGAACCGCGACATCGCGCTGGCGCAGGACTGTGTCGTCGTGTCGGTCGATTACCGCCTCGCGCCCGAAGCGCGGTGGAGCGACTCCTACGAAGACGATTATGCCGCGCTCGCCTGGTTGCACCAGGAAGCCGGCACGCTCGGCGTCGACCCCGGCCGGATCGCGGTCGGCGGCGGAAGCGCCGGAGGCGGTCACGCCGCGGCGCTGGCGCTGCTGGCGCGTGATCGCGGCGAATATCCGGTGTGCTTCCAGTTGCTCGACTGCCCGATGCTTGACGATCGCACCGCCATATCGGCCGATCCGCATCCCTATGCCGGCGAGTTCGTCTGGACGCCGGCATCGAACCGCTTCGGCTGGCGCGCTTTGCTCGGGCAGGAACCGGGCGGCGACGACGTGCCTGCCGCCGCGGTTCCCGCCCGCGCCGCCGACCTTGCCGGGCTGCCGCCGACCTTCATCGCGATCGGCGCGCTCGATCTCTTCCTCGAGGAGAACCTCGAATACGCGCGCCGACTGAGCCGCGCGGGCGTTCCGATCGAGTTGCACGTGATCCCCGGCGGATTTCACGGCTACGCGATGGCCGGCCCTTCGGCGCCGCAGATCCAGGCGCTGACCCGCTACCGCCACGACGCGCTGGCGCGCGCGTTCGCGACCCTCTGAACAGGAGACACCACGCATGGCTGATCGCTTCAAGGACAAGGTCGTGCTGGTCACCGGATCGGCGGGCGGCCTCGGGCGCGGCTTCGCGCTCGGCTTCGGTCGCGAGGGCGCGCGTCTGGTGCTCGCCGATATCAACGTCCCCGGGCTCGAGGAAACCGCCGCGCTGCTGCGCGACTTGGGCGCGGAAAGCTCGATCCATCAGGTCGATCTCGCGATCGAAAGCGACATCACGGCGTTCGCGGCCGACGTCCGGAACCTGCACCCCCGGGTCGACGTGCTGATCAACAATGCCGGCCTGGCATATGGCGAGATATCGACGGGTTTCAACGGTCTCGGCCAAGCGAAATGGTTGCGCTTCCTCGCAATCAACATGATCGCGCCGCTGCTGCTCGCCGAAGCAGTGCGCGACCAGTTGGCGGTCGGCCCAGGGGCCATCGTCAATCTGTCGTCGATGGCAAGCTATATGCCCGCGACCGCCTACGGCATCACCAAATCCTCGCTCAACGCGATGAGCTTCGGCATGGCGCACAGCTTCGGCAAACAGGGCATCCGCGTCAATTCGATCGCGCCGGGGCTGATGGAGACGCCCGCCAGCAAGCAGGGCGTGGCGCCGGATCACTGGGCGCGACTCCAGTCGATGCAGTTGCTCAAGCAATCGGGCGGACCCGACGACATCGTCAATCTCGGGCTGTTCCTCGCCTCGGAGGAGGCGCGCTTCATCACCAACGAGATCGTTCATTGCGACGCGGGCCATCCGCTCCGCGGCTATCGCGCCTGATGGATGCGCTGGGCGCACGGGCGTTGCTCGACCTCGAACAGGTCGACGAATTCCGCTTCCGCAGCGTGCGCAATCTCGACAATGGACGGCGCGCGATATTCGGCGGTCAGCCGATCGCGCAGGGGCTCGCGGCGGCGCGGCGAACGGTCGCGGGATGGCCTGCGCACAACGTCACCGGTCAATATCTGCGGGCGGGCATACCCGAGGTTCCGGTCGACTACAGCGTCGAGGCGGTGCGGGACGGGCGCCGCTATGCCTCGCGCCGCGTGCTCGCAACGCAGGACGGCAAGCCGATCTTCGACATGCTCTGCGCCTTCCACGATCCGGAGGAAGGGCCGCAGCACCAGTTCGCCGAACGACCGCCCTCGCCGCCGCCCGAGAGCCTGGAATCGACCGCGAGCTTCGTGCGGCGCAACGCGCACCGGCTGCCGCCCGGGATGGTCGACATCTACACCATGCCCTTCCCCGTCGAACTGCGCCCGATCGACCCCGAGGCGGTGTTCTTCGAGCCGCTGACGACCCCCAAGCGCGACTTCTGGCTACGCATGCCCTCCGCGGTGGAGATCGACGATCCGCTCGATCATCAGCCGCTGCTCGCCTTCGTCTCCGATTACTGGCTGGCCGGAACCGTCGGCGCCATGCACGTCCGGCCCGGCGATTCCGAACGCGTCGCGACCGTTACGCTGAACCACAGCCTGTGGTTCCACGCCCCCGTCCGCGCCGATACGTGGCTGCTGCACCAAACCGACAGCCCCTGGGCCGGCGATGGACGCGGCCTCGCGCGCGGACTGATCTACGACGAGGCCGGTCGCCTGATGGCAACGACCGCGCAGGAGATCAGCATCCGCCCGATGTGACGCCGAAACGCCGCCGGTGCGATGATCCGCCGACGGCATGCGGCGCGCGATTGACAGGATCGGACCGCACGCCAACCGTGGCGATCGATGCCGGGCCTGTATGGCCGGCGCGTTCGGGAGAGACAGGAAATGGCGGGATCGTTGGATGGCCGTGTCGCGCTCGTGACGGGCGCCTCGTCGGGCATCGGCGAGGCGGCGGCGATCGCGCTGGCTGCGGCGGGCGCGAGCGTGGCGCTGTCCGCACGCCGCGCGGACCGGCTCGCCGCACTCGTCCGGACGATCGAGGCGGCCGGCTGCAGGGCGCTCGCGCTGCCCGGCGACGTCGTCGACGAGGCGGTTGCGACCGCGACCGTTGAACGGACCGTCGCGTATTTCGGCCGGATCGACATCCTCGTCAACTCGGCCGGGATCATCCAGTCGGGCGGCATCGAAAATTGCGACACCGCCGAATATCGCCGCGTAATGGACGTCAACCTGCTCGGCACGCTCTACACCTGCCGCGCCGCGATTGCGCCGATGAAGAAGCTGGGCGGCGGCGACATCGTCAACATCTCGTCGCAGGCCGCGCGCAAGGTCGCCAAGGTGTTCAATTCCTATTCGGCGAGCAAGTTCGCGTTGACCGCGATGTCCGAGGGTCTCCGGCAGGAGGTCGGCGGCTACGGCATCCGCGTCTGCCAGCTGCTGCCCGGCGCGACCAAGACGGAAGTTGCCGATCACGTCAGCGACCCCGTGATGCGGAGCGCGATGCAGGCGCATGTCGGCAAGGACGGCGCCGTCGAGGCGAGCGAGATCGCCGATGCCATCGTGTTCGTCGCGGCGCTGCCCCGGCACGTCAATGTCGACCTGATCTCGATCCGGCCGACCAGCGACACCGCGCCCTGATCGCAGCAGGAGAAGAGCATGAGACTCGAGGGCAAGACAGCCGTCATCACCGGCGCGGGATCGGGCATGGGCCGCGCGATGGCGGAGATGTTCGCCGCGGAGGGCGCGATGCTCGTGCTGGCCGACATCAGCGGCCGGCAGGATGACGTCGCCGGCGCGATCGGCGACGCGGCGATCGCGGTCCATGCCGACGTCGCCAGCGAAGCCGACGTGCAGGCGATGATCGCGGCGGCCGAGCAACGCTTCGGGCGGATCGACATCCTGTGCAACAATGCCGGCTTCGGCGGCGGCATGGCACCACTGCACGAGCAGACCACCGAGGCGTGGGACCTCGTCCATTCGGTAAATCTGCGCGGCGTGTTCTTCGGGATCAAGCACGGCGTGATCTCGATGATGAAGACCGGCGGCGGCGCGATCGTCAACACCACTTCGGCATCGGGAATCGTCGGCTGGAAGGGGCACAGCATCTACGGCGCGGCGAAGGCCGGCGTGAACCATCTGACTCGCGTTGCCGCGCTGGATTATGCCGATCACGGCATCCGGGTGAACGCGGTCGCCCCCGGCACGATATGGACCGGCCTTGTGCCCGCGTCGCGAGAGCATCCGGTGCCGCCTCCCGGCGTGCGACGGCTGCCCGGCATCCCGATCGACCGCTGGGGGCTCGCCAGCGAGATCGCGGCCGCCGCGCTGTTCCTCGCCAGCGACGAGGCGGCCTATGTCACCGGGACGGTCCTCCCCGTCGACGGCGGCTATTGCATCGGCTTTTCGGGCATGGGCGCGGAACACGCCGGCCAGTGATCGTCCGCCACGGGCGCCCGGAGAGACGGCAGCGACATGGCGGATCCGAAAAGGACCTAAGCCAGATCGACGGCTGCTTCCGCACGTCCGTCCCGTCGTTCGCGCAGGAACAGGCAGGCGATGCCGCCCAGCACCGACAGCACCACCATGACCATCAACGCCGGGGCATAGCTGCCGCTCGCCTCCTGCGACTTGGCGACCGCGAAGGGCGACATCACCGCGAACGGCAGGAAGAAGGTCAGCATCCCGAAGGCGCGGCCGAATCCCCTGCCGCGAAATTCGGTCGCGATCGCGGCGGCGAGCAGCGGCCAAAAGCTGCCGCCGACGCCGGCCAGTGCCGCACCGATCAGGATCATCGGGAAGCCCTGCCCGAACGCTACGATCGTACCGCCTGTCGCGGTGAGAAAGGCGAGCCCCGCCAACGGCAGCCGGTTGCCCAGCCTGTCGGACAATATCCCGCTGCCCAGCGTCGCGGCCAATTGGCAGAAGCTGAACGCGGAAAGCAGTAGCCCGGCTTCCTGCGGGGTCAGCCCGCGGCTGGTCGCGATCGGCGTGAGGTTGTTGCCGCAGCCGCCGTATAGCGCCAGCATCGGCAGATAGCCGACGACGAGCAGCCAGAAGTTGCGACTCGACAGGATGTCGCGCCAGCGCAGCGCGTCGCCCGGGCCTGCGCCCCCGCCATGGCCATGATGCCCTGCCGCGGCCCCGTCCTGCGCGAGATAATGCCGACCCTCGCGCTCGGTCGGGCGTTCGCGGATCACCAGCAACACCAGCGGCAGGATCACGAACGCGATGACCGCGGCGCCGATGCGCCAGATCGCACGCCAGCCGAGCGTAGGCATCACCGCCGCCACGACCGGGGGCATCACCACGCCGGCCATGCCCAGGCCGAAGGCGGTCAACCCCAGTGCAAGGCCGAGCCGCCTGACGAACCAGCGCGACACCACCGCGTTCGCGGGGATCGAGGTCGCGCAGATCAGCGACAGCGGCAGCAGCACGGCATAGAGCAGCATATATTGCCAGGTCCGCTCGGCGAAGCTGATACCCGCGCAGAACAGCGTCATGCCGATCAGCCCGCAGGCCAATATGGTGCGCGCCGGGAAGCGATCGGTCAGCATGCCCGCGACCGGCGAGAGGAAGGCGCAGGTCAATCCGCATGCCGCGATGCCTAGCTGCAGCGTGCTGACGGTCACATGGAACTGTGCCGACCAATCGTGGAGGAATAGCGAAAAGGCATTGATGGGCAGCGCATTGGCCGCGATCCCCGAGAGGATGCAGACGCTCACGATGTTCCAGCCATGATACCAACCGCCACGCGGCGAAGCGTCTGCGAGGCGCGTCATCGAGCATCCTTCCTGGCGGCCATGCCGCGGCGCACGGTCTTGTCGATGGCTACTATGTGGAAGATTGTCGGCAGCGCCTAGCGATCGGCGGCATCTCCGCCGACGCGATATCTGCGAACCGAATAAACCGCAGGACCACGGCCGGCGATCGGCCGTCAGGCAGCGAAGCGATCCTTGTCCGGCCCGATCCGCAGCGTGTCCAGATCCTCCGGCACGTCGATGTCGAGCGCCAGCGTCGCCGAGCGGATCGTCTCGAGGTCCAGCCCGATGCGGCGGGCTTCGGCGACATGCGCCGCGAAGCTGCCGATGCCGTATCGCAGGCCGAAGGCGGGCGCCCGGCTGCCGGGCAGCGACAGGGCGTTGGTGCCGGTGCCCGCCCTGTCGGGCGCGATCGCTGCGCTTCCCGGGGGCAGGTCGATCAGCCTGTTCAGATCGTCGGCGACGAGGTGCGGCAGGTCGGCGGACACGAACACCACCCGGTCGATCGCTTCCACCGACGCGACCCGCCCCGCCGATGCCAGCGCGGCATTGAGCCCCCGCCCCGGATCGTCGAGCAATCGCGTCGACAGCGGCAGGTGATGACGCGACGGACCGACGAGCAGCACCGCATCGACGCCGGGAACGCGATGCGCGACGTCGACGACTTGATCGAGCATCGTCGCCACCAGCGCGCGCCGCGCCGAATCGCCCAACACGCCGGCGAGCCGCGTCTTGCAGTCGCCGGGCGCCTTGACCGGGATGACGACCCAGCAGATCACACGATCGGTGGCGCTTGCGTGAGCCCGGTGAAGCGGATGCCCGATCCGTCGGCCGCATAGGTTTTGTTGAGGAAGATCAGGATCGAGGTCAGCGCCTCGGCGGCGGCTGCGTTGGCGAGCGATCCGCCGGCGAGGCCGCGCATCCCCATGCCGCCGATCAGATCGGCCACGGCGGCGCGCGCATCGGTATCGTCGCTGAACACGAGCACATCGCAATCGACGTCCTGGCCCGTCGCCAGCCGATGCGCCGCGACGTTGTGGAAGGCGGAAACCAGTCGCGCATCGGGCCCGAGATGCTCGCGCGCCTCCTGCGCCGCCGAGCCCGCCGCCGGCAATTGCACGCGCATCACCTTGGGCGGCTTCAGCGGCACGGTGGTGTCGACGACGATCGCATCGCCCACCCGATCGCGGATTTCGGCGAGCGTCGCGCCCTGCGCGGCATAGGGCACCGTGACGATCACGAAATCGTTGCCCGCCGCGACCGACGCATTGGAACCGTGGCGGACCTGATCGCCGATCGCGCGCGCCGCATCCTCTGCGGCCTCGGCGGTGCGCGAGCCGATCGCGACGTCGTGGCCGGCCGCGACCAGCCGCCGCGCGATGGCGTTGCCCAGATGCCCCGTTCCGCCGACGATCGCGATCTTCGCCATGTCATTCCCCATCGTCATTGCGAAGCCGACCTTGCATCGACGGACGACCCGCGCAACCTCGCCGCCTCGCGCCGCTCACTTATCGCCACACCGCTTACTTGGCGTCCCCCCTCCACCGCGCCCGCGCGCTCGGATAGACTGTCCGACGATAGCCTGTTCGGCCAAGCGACGGGATGAGGATGACATGGCTGACTTCGACGAAACGCATGATTTCGTGGTGGTGGGTAGCGGCGGCGGATCGATGTGCGCCGCGCTGCTGATGCGATCGCTCGGCAAATCCGTGCTGATCCTCGAAAAGACCCGATATGTCGGCGGCACCACCGCGCGTTCGGGCGGGGTGATGTGGATCCCGAACAACCCCTTCATGGCGCGCGACGGGATCGAGGACAGCTACGAAAAGGCGACCGCCTATCTCGACAGCGTGGTCGGCGATCACGACGATACGCCGGGCGCCACGCGCGAACGCCGCGAGACCTACGTCACGCAGGCTCCGCGGATGATCGATTTCCTGCTCGAGCAGGGCATCAAGCTGACGCGCGTGCCCTATTGGCCGGATTATTACGACGATCGGCCCGGCGGGTCGATCGCCGGCCGCACCGTGGTGGCGGACATCTTCGACACCAACCAGCTCGGCGAATGGCGCGAGAAGCTGCAGCCGGGCTTCCTCAACATGCCCGCAATGCTCGACGACGCGCTCAAGATCAGGACGCTCAAGCAAAGCTGGGTGGGTCGCAAGATGATGCTCAAGATCGGCTTCGGCACGCTGTTCGCCAAGCTGCGCGGGCAGCGTTGGGTGTCGGCCGGCGCCGCGCTGCAGGGGCGGATGCTGCAGGCAGCGCTCAAGGCCGACGTCGATATCCGCACCGACTCGTCGGTCAAGGAACTGATCGTCGAGGACGGCGCGGTGACGGGCGTGGTCACGGTCAAGGACGGCAAGCCGTGGCGCGTCGGCGCGCGGACAGGTGTGCTCGTCAACGCCGGCGGCTTCTCGCACAACCAGCGGATGCGCGATCAGTACCAGCCGGGCACGCAGGCGGCGTGGTCGGTAGTGACCGCGGGCGACACCGGCGAGATGATCGAGGAAATGATGCGGCGCGGTGCCGCGGTCGCGCAGATGGAAGAAATGGTCGGCTACCAGACGATGAAGCCGCCCGGCACCGAGAACGACATGGTCACGCCCGCGATGCAGACCGTCACGGCGGCGCCGCACGCGATCCTCGTCGATCAGAGCGGGGTCCGCTTCATGAACGAGGGCGGCTCCTACATGGCCTATTGCAAGGGCATGTTCGAGCGGAACCGGGCGGTGCCCGCTGTGCCCGGCTGGGCGGTCTTCGACAGCCAGTATGTCGCCAAATATGGCCTCGCCAACACGATGGTCAGCCAATGGAAGACCAAGGACTGGCTGGCATCGGGCTATATGAAGACCGGCGAAACGGTCGAGGCGCTGGCGGCTGCGATGGATGCCGATCCCGCAACGCTGCGCACCACGATCGATCGCTTCAACGGCTTCGTCGCCAAGGGCCGCGACGAGGATTTTCATCGCGGCGAGCGCGCCTACGACAATTGGCTGGGCGATCCCTATAATGGCGCCGGCCCGTCCCAGACGCTCGGCTCGATCGAGCAGGGACCGTATTTCGCGCTGCCGGTGCTGCCGGGCGACGTCGGCACCTATGGCGGCGTCGTCACCGATGCGGATGCGCGCGTGCTGCGTGAGGATGGCTCGGTGATCCCCGGCCTCTACGCGACGGGCATCTCGACCGCCTCGGTGATGGGCCGCGCCTATCCCGGCGCGGGATCGAGCGTCGGGCCATCGTTCCTGTGGGGCTTCGTCGCGGCGAAGCATGCGGCGGGCGCGGACAATACGGTCGGCGCGAAGGACATCGCGGCGTAACCTCCGGCTGCATCGCCCCACACGTCATTCCGGCGAAAGCCGGAATCCATGGATGCGGGACGTGCAAAGCCAGACGAACCGCCGTCTATGGGCCCCGACTTTCGTCGGGGTGACGGTGTTGACGACTAACGAAGCCGCCCCGCCAGCGCGAGCGCCGCGCGGGCGACGCGGGCGCGGTCGTCGAGCGTCGTCATCAGCGTGTCCGCCTGATCGTAGGCGATGGCGAGGCCGTCGGTGGCGTCGCGTTCGTCAACCAGCAGGCCGTCGATGACGCCCGCATAGTGCGCGGCGATCGTGGCGGGAGTCGCTGCGACGCCGAGTTCGGCCATCAGCTTGGCGGTCGGGCCCTTGACGGCCTGTCCGCCGACGATCGGCGACACCGCGACGACCGGCGCCGCCGCCCCGGCCAGCGCGTCGCGGATGCCGGGCACTGCCAGAATCGGATCGACGCTGAGATAGGGGTTGGAGGGGGCGATCAGGATCGCGCGTGTCTCGGGATCGCGGATCGCCTCGATCACGCCCGGCGCGGGTCGTGCCGCCGCAGCACCCTTGAAGCGGATCGCGCCGACCACCGGCGCGCAACGGCGCTCGACGAAATAGCGCTGGAACGGCAGGTCGCCAGCATCCGTCGCGAGATGCGTCGCGACCGGATCGTCGCTCATCGGCAGCATGACCGTCCGCACGCCCCACGCGGAGGCGAAACGCCGCGTGATCGCACCCAGCGTCTCGCCCCGCGCCAGCGCCGCCGTCCGCTCGACGTGCAGCGCCAGATCGCCGTCGCCGAGATTGAACCAATCCTCGCCGCCGAGCGATCGCAGTGCGTCCATGAACTGCCACGTCTCGCCCTCGCGCCCCCAGCCCTGCGCGGCATTGGCCTTGCCCGCGAGCGTGTAGAGTAACGTGTCGATGTCGGGCGACACCGACAGACCGAGATGGCGAAAATCGTCGCCGGTGTTGACGATCGCGACGATGTCCTCGGCCGGCATGACCTGCGCGAGCCCGAGCACGAGCTTCGCGCCGCCGACGCCACCGGTGAGCACCACCACCTTGCCCGTCATTGGAACAAATCCTCCTCGAGCGGACGCACCAGCGCCGACGCCGGCGACGATCCCGCCGGCCAGACCGCGCCTCGGATCAGCACCGCGGGGACGCTCTCGGCGCCTTCCCCGGTCGCGAGCGCCGCAGCGGTCGCGATCATGTCGGCGAGGCCGATCTGCGTCACCTCGAGCCGTCGTCCGTCGCGATCGAGTTCGCCGCGCCTGTCGACCAGCGACGGCAGCCCGCTCGCCCCGATCGCGACACCCGTCACGCCGTAGCGCCAGGGACGGCCGAAACTGTCCGAGATGACGACCGGGCAACCGATCGCTTCGCGCAGCTTGGCGGCGGAGGCGTCGGGGTCGATCGGCAGCAGCAGCGCGCGATCCTCGCCGCCCGGGCCGATGTTCGATCGATCGATCCCGCTGTTCGCCATGACGTGACCGTGATGGTTGCGCGTGATCAGCACGTTGGGAACGGCGCGCACCACCCCGCTCGCTTCGGACAGCACCAGTTCGACCAGCCGCGGGTCTTTGCGGGTAACCGCGGCGAGCCGCTCGGCTTCGGCACCCGGCGCCATCGTCGCCAGATCGACGAACCGACCTTCCGCCTTGGAAACGATCTTCTGCGTGACGACGAGCACGTCGTCCTCGCGCACGGGCAACAGCCCGGCGGTGGCGAGCACGTCGGCGAGGATGGCGGCGAGGTCGTCGCCCGGGTTGATCTCGCCGATCCCGACGAGGGGGTGGATCGCAATCATGGCGCCGCTGTAGCGCGGCCGGATCAGAGATTATAGCGGCGGCAGACGCCTTCGAAACGATCGCGCATTTCGGCAATCCGTTCCGCAGGCGTCACCATCGGGCTGTTGCCGGGCAGCACGTTCGCCAGTCGCGCGCGATCGACCAATTGCGTCTCGATCGTCGCGGGCATGCCCTCGAGCATGTGGCGATAGGTCAAATTGCCCTCCACGAAACCCTGCGTGTCGATCCAGTTCGCATAGCCGGGATCGTCGTGCGCGAGAATCAGGCGGATACGACCGTCTGCGTCGATGCGCGCGCGGCTCGGGGTGATGCTCACCGGGCGGTAAAGATAATCCATGCTGTTCATGAACGCCCCGCCGTTGGTGAACATCCACAGCCCGTCATGCGCGTCGAAGCTGACGATCAGCGCCTCGTCGGGCGCGATCCGCCAATGCATCGCGGCGGCGGCACGACCGCGCTTGCGATCGTCGCCGGTGTCGGCGAGCGCGGGAAAGGCGTTGGCGTTCGCGGCATCGACGCCACCGTGGGTGAAAGCCCAGTCGGGCCAGTCGTCCATCATCGAGGTGAGGAAGGTGCCCGCCCAGTCCATCGCCCCGATCATCGTCGCGGGGGTGGGCATCGGTCGCGGGCCGTCCATGTCGACGCGCTCGATATGCAGCGCGGCGGGTCGCTCGCCCCAGTCATCGAACCCCTGGCGGATGAACAATTTGCGCGAGCCAGGCGTGGTCCGCAGCCAGTTCGCGCTCCGCTGCGGCCCGCCGATATAGAGTTCGAAGGCGCCGTCGGGCTCGGACTGGAGCTGATGACCGAACAGATTGGCCTCGGGCACGTCGCCGAAGGGATCGTGCAGCGGCGGCGCGCCGTTCGCCATGCGCTCTGGGCGCGGGCCTTGGACCGTGACGTTGAAGAAGCGCGCGGTGCCGCGATCGCCGGTGATGCGGTACACCGAAGTGCCGTCGATCCACGCCTGGTGATAGGTGAAGTCCGCGCAGTCGCCGCCGAGCTTGCGCGTCGGCGAGCAGAAGGCGTGGATCAGCGGGAAGCGCGGGTCCTTGGTTTCCAACGCGAGATCGAACGCCTGCCCCAGATTCTGCGTGAGGAAGCGGAAGGCATCGGCGCGCTGCAGGGGATTGGTGGGGTTGTGATCCTTGAACACGCGCCCGCCCGCGGCCTTGAGCCGATCACAGAAGATCGACCATGCCTGCTGCAGCGGCGCATCGTCGGGGCTGTCACCGAAGGCCATGGCTCATCCCTTCACGCGCCGAGCGTATCGAGCAACGCGCTTGCCCGGTCGCAGGCGCGGGACACGGCATCGAAGCGCCCCTCGGCCTCGATCCGCGGGCCGAGCAGTTCGAGATCGAAGCCATGCGCATAGCCGCCCGCCAGCACTTGCTCGACGAACGGCGCGATCGGGATGGCGCCGTCGCCCGGCACCGCGCGCGCCGGCAGGGCGCGGTCGCCCAGCACATAATCGCTGAGCTGGACCAGCCGGAGGAGCGGCAAGGCCCGCACCACCAGATCGGGAAAGTCGGCCTCGGTCCAGCAGTGGAAATGATCGAGACAGATGCCGATGCCCGCCATCTCGGCAAGCGCGATCGTATCGCGCAGCGTGTGTGCGAGGTGAACGTCGACATAGAGGTTGGACGCGTTCTCGACCGCGAGCGCGACGCCGGCCTGCTCGGCGCGCCGCACGCAGGGGGCAAGCGCATCGGCGAACGCCTCCGCCGCCCCGCGCCAGCTCCGCGCGCCGCGACCGCCCGAGATCATGTAGATCGTCTTCGCGCCGACGAGCTTGGCGGTGTCGATCGTGCGCGACAGGTCGTCGCGGCAGGCGGTGATCGCGTCCGCGCCGGCGGGAAGGGCGCCGGTAGCGAAGACGTGCGTGATCGCCTCGACGGCATAGCCCCGTTCGTCGACCAACCGCCCGACGATCTTCGCGCCGTCGCCGTCCAGTTGCTGCGAGATCAGGCTGAGACGCCGCAGGCCGAGCCGCTGCCAATAGCCGTCGAGCTCGTCGAGCGAGGCGCCGAAGAACGAAACGCTGTGGACCGAGAGCCGCGGGTGCATCGCCATCACCTCAGCCACGCCGCTCGATCGCCACGCCGAAGCGCGCACGGAACGGCGCGAATTCCTCGTGCAACGCGTCGATATCCTCGCCGATGTCGGTCAGCAGCTTGGTCGAATAGTGGAATTTGCCGTGCCGGTCGCCGCGGTTGGCGGCGAGATAGTCGCGCATGGCGGTCTCGGCCTGCGGCGTCAGTTCGCGGCCGGCGAAGGCGTAATAGCCGCGGATCGTGCCGACCGGATCGGCGACGAAATCGGCGTAGCGGACATGATGGATGCGCGGATCGTCGATCAGCGGGTTCGCCATGGTGTTGGCGATGCTCGCGCGCGTCATCTGCAGGTGCATCCGCGCTTCGGCCTGCAGGTCGATCGGCCCGACGATCCCGTCCATGATGTCCGCCATCATCATCGTGCGCGATGCCGCGACCTGCACCGGATCGCGGTGCAGATAGACGAGGCTGGCATCGGGATAGGCGGCGAAGAACGCCTCGAGCCGGAAGCCGTGGAAACCTTTGAGCACCCAATATTTCTTCGGCCGGCGATATTGGAACTGCTGCAGCATCGCCTTGTGGATGCGATATTGCGCGAGCGGGTCGCTCGGCAGGCCGCTGACCAGCGTCTGCATCGGCACGCGCCACCAGGCGGTGGGCGTCATGATCCGGAAATCGAACGCCCAGGTCCGCTCGTCCTCGGGCAGGCCGTCGCCGAGCATGTCGTTATAGGGGTGGCTGTGCAGCCATTTGGGCATCTTCGCATTGATCTCGCGCCAGTCCGCATCGGCCTGCGCGCGGCGCGAATCTTCGGTGCCGGTGGTGCCGGGCGGCGGCGAGGGCCGCATCACCTCCCAGAAGCGGAGCGCGCGCGCATCGGGATCGACCGCCATCAGCGCGTGCATCAGCGTCGTGCCGGAGCGCGGCTCGCCGGTCGCGAACATCGGGCGATCGATCACCTCGTCCTCGATCGGACGACGCTTGCGATCCTCGAAGAATCGCAGACGATCGGTCAGCAGCCAATGGCAGACCTCGACCGCGCGACGCCGGCCCTGGGCATCCATCCCGATGCGGTCGAGATGCTCCACTGCCTGACCGAACCGCGCCGGCAGCGTCTCGTCGCCATAGTCGCTCAGCCCCGTCCCGGCCTCGGCGCGGGCGAGCATCGCCGCCGCATCGAGCCGATCGCCGACGATGCTCAAGCCGGTTCGCCGACGGGCTCGCCGACCAGCCGCATCAGGTCATCCTCGGCTTCGCGCACCTTCGCGGCCGAGCGGGCACCGTATTGCAATCCGGCCATGCCGCCATAATCCATGATCTTGGGAACGCGTAGGCCGGCGTCGCAGAAATCCTTGACGATCCTCGCGATCCGGCTGGGCGTGCCGTGCGGGATGATCGCGAAGATCATCTCGGGCGTCACCAGCTTGCAGAAGGCGATGATCCGCCCGCGGGTCAGCACGCCGGGGTCGATATCGACGAAGCCGCGCCACGCCTCGCCCATCGGATGCTCGAAGCCATATCTGCGCAGCTCCGACGCGGAGATTTGGAGGATGATCGCCTTGACCAACGGCGCGTCGACGATCTCGGCGAGTTCGGCATCGTCGCCGATCAGGCAGGTCTGAATGAAGGCGGGAACGATCGCCATCGGATCGCGCCCGGCCCTCTCCGCAGACGCGCGCACGACGCCGAGCTTCTCGGCATAATCCTCCGGCGACCAGGCGCCCGCCGGCCACCAGCCGTCGGCGTAGCGGCCGGTGATCTCGAGCATCCGCGGCCCGCCCGCGCCGATCCAGATCGGCGGGCGTCGACCGGCGTACAGGTCGGTGTCCATCCGCGCATGACGCAACGAAAAGAACTGCCCGTCGAAATCGACCGGCGCTTCGCTTTCCCACAGCAGCTTGATGACCTGCAGAGCCTCTTCGAACCGCCCGACCGGCTTGGCGAAATCGAAACCGTACGGAACGGTGTTTTCCGCCTCGCCGCTGCCCAATCCCAGAATGAAGCGGCCCTTCGACAGATGATCGAGCGTCAGCGCCGTCTGGGCCAGCATCGCCGGGTGTCGGCGCACCGTATCGACAACGCTGGTCGCGATCGGCACGTTCTTGGTGAGCGCCGCTGCCGCACCGGCCACTGCCATCGCGTCGAGGTGGCGATGCGGCGACGGCGACGCGGTGGCGAGATCGGTGAATTCGGGCGTCCAGATCGAATCGGGCCAGAAGCTCACCATGTGATCGGGCAGCCAGATCGAATGATAGCGCCCGCTGTCGAGCGCGGGCAGCACCGACAGATCGAGCGGCAGCGTTGTGCGCAGGAATGCGGCGGGTTGAACTTTCATGCTTCTCTCCCTGTCGTGGCGTTGCCGCCATCGTCGTGTCGTTCAGCCGACGAGCGCCGGCATCGTCCGATTCTCGTCGAGCAATGTGTAGAGCGTGGAGCGTCGCCGTAGCGTCCGGCCCGCGGCCGCCGCGGTGGCGCGCAGATCGTCGACGCTGACCTCCTGGCCGTGCGCCGCACCCGCGGCGCGGCTGATGCTCTCGTTCATCAGCACGCCGCCGAGATCGTTGACCCCGGCGCCGAGCATAGCCGCCGCGCCGTCGAGCCCGAGCTTGACCCAGCTGCACTGGATCGATCCGATCGCCCCGTGCAGCGCCAACCGGCTGATCGCGTGCATCAGCACCGTCTCGCGCCACGTCGGCCCCTTGCGCGCTTGTCCGCGACGATAGAGCGGCGCCTCCATAGGGACGAAGGGCAACGGCACGAACTCGGTGAAGCCGCCTGTCTCCAGCTGCAGACTGCGAATGGCGAGCAGGTGGCGCGCCCAATGCTTCGGCTCGTCGAGATGCCCGAACATGATCGTCGCGGTCGTCGGCAGGCCGACCTCGTGCGCGGTGCGGACGACATCGAGCCACTCGGCGGTGGTCAGCTTGTCGGGACAAATTTTCGCGCGCACCTCGTCGTCGAGGATTTCCGCCGCGGTGCCGGGCAGCGAGCCGAGCCCGGCGTCCTTCAGGCGTTGCAGATAATCGCGCACGCTGACGCCCAGCGTCGCGGCGCCCGAGCTCACCTCGAGCGGCGAGAAGGCGTGCACGTGCATCGCAGGGAGCGCGCGCTTCACCGCTTCGAGTATCTCGACATAGGTATCGCCGGTGTAGCTCGGGTGGATGCCGCCCTGCAGGCACACCTCGGTCGCGCCGGCCTCCCACGCCTCGACCGCGCGCCCGGCCACCGCATCCGCCGAGATCAGATAGGGCTTGTCGCGCGTCCCGACCTTGATCGATGTCTTGGAGAAAGCGCAGAAGCCGCAGCTATAGGTGCAGATGTTGGTGTAATTGATGTTGCGATTGACGACGTAGGTGACCGTGTCGCCGCACACCTCCGCGCGCAACGCATCGGCGGCCTCGACCACCGCTTCCGCTGCAGCATCGCGTGCAGCAAAAAGCGTAACGATGTCCGCTTCCGCCAATCCGCGGCCAGCCGTCGCCCGATCGAGTATCCGCCCGAGCGCGTGATGCCGCCCCAGACCCGGCGCGCCGAGCGGATGACCCGGGCTGCCGGGCGCGGGGAGCGTCGTACCGGGACACCACGCACCGTCGCGCCCCAGCCCTTCGGAGTCGGCGAGCCTGAGCACCGGCGCACGCATCGCCGGATCGAGCCACGTCGTCGCATCCTGAACGAAGCGCGGATAGATCGTCAGCCGCTCGACCAGTGGCCGGCCGGCCGTCGCGCAGACTGCGGCGAGACGCGCGATCTCGGGCCAGGGTGCCTCGGGGTTCACATGATCGATGGTGACGGGCGAGATGCCGCCCCAATCGTCGATCCCCGCATCGAGCAGCGCACTAAGGCGCTCGCCATTGAGATTGGGGGGGGCCTGCACCGACACCTCGTCGTCGAGGATGAGGCGCGCACAGGCGATGGCCCGATAGAGATCGTCCTCGCTCGGCTCCACGGCGCCCGCCATGCGCGTCCGCGATTTCGCGCGGAAATTCTGGACGATCACTTCCTGGAGATGGCCGTGGCGCCGGTGCAGATCGCGCAGCGCGAACAGCGCATCGAGCCGTTCGTCGGCCGTCTCGCCGATGCCGATCAGAATGCCGCTCGTCATCGGCACGCGCGCGATGCCGGCCGCCTCGAGCGATGCGAGACGCACCGCCGGGCGCTTGTCGGGCGATCCGAAATGCGGACCGCCGCGCTCGCACAGCCGGTCCGCGGCGCTTTCCAGCATCAGCCCGGCCGAGGCGGACACCGCGCGCAGCCGCGCATAGTCTTCGGCGTCGAGGATGCCCGCGTTGACATGCGGCAGCAGTCCGGTCTCGTCGAGCACCAGCCGGGCGACATGCTCGACATAATCGATCGTCCGCGCGAACCCCAATGCGGCCAGCGCATCGCGCGCGACGGAATAGCGTCGCTCGGGCGCATCGCCGAGCGTGAACAGCGCTTCCCTGCACCCGAGCGCCGCGCCGGCCCGCGCGATCTCCAGCACCTGATCGATCGAAAGATACGGCGACTTCAAGCGGCTCGGGGCCTTGGCGAACGTGCAATAATGGCAGACGTCCGCGCAGAGCTGCGTGAGCGGCACGAAGACCTTGCGCGAATAGCTCGTGCGCGCGGGGCCGCGCGTTTCCCGACGGGCTCGCGCCTCGCCCAGCAGGGCGGCGGTCGGCGCGTTCAACAGATGATGGCGAAGCTCGAGCACGTCAGTCTTCTCTCCGGTCGAGCGGCCGATCTCGACGCCAGTTGCGCTGCCATGCCGATCTCGCATAGCACCGACGGGGTTGGAACCTCCCATATGGGGGCATGGAGATCGGATGGCCGGCGACGACATCATCCCGGATCTTTTGCTGCCGCTGCTCGACGGCGCCTTCGAAGATCCGCCTTGGCAGAATTTTCTCGACCGCTTCCGGGCAAGGACGCAGGCCGACTATGCGAGCCTGATATTTCGTCCGCTGGCGCCGACCCGCCCCTCGCTGATGCATTTCTTTTCCGGCGAAAGCTCGCCGCCGCTTCTGGGAAAGCTCTACCGCGAGAGCCTTCACCGGCGGGATCCGGTGAATTATCATGCGCTCGGCGAGGGCCGCGTATACGCCCTCGCCGATCTGCTCGTCGCCGGCGATATGGCGCACGAACAATATCGCCGGGACCTGCTCGCGCCGAGCGGAATGAACGACCTTCGGCTGATGCGCATCGTCGAGCCCGGCGGCGTCAACGTCTGGCTCACCGCGTCGCGTCGGGTCGGCGGGTTCGACGCCGCCGATGAGGCTCTGATCGCCGCGCTGGCGCCCTATCTGCGAAGCGCGCTCCGGGGGTACATCGCGCTGGAACGCGAGCGCTTCAAGGCGTCGGTCGCCGGGGAGGCGATCCGCCGGCTGAGCTTCGGCTGGTTGACGCTCGACTCCGCCGGGCGCCTGCTCGATGCCGATGCCGAAGGGCGCCGGCTGCTCGATCACGGGTCCGTATTGCGATGCGGTGCCGGTGGCCGGCTTTCCTCGCGAAACCGCGAGGTCGATCGCGAGATCGCCGACGCGCTCCGTGCCATCGTCGAGAAACCCCATAGCCGTCCCCGTGCGCTCGTGCTCGACCGCGATCCCTGGATGGATATGCTGTTCGTTTCCGCACACCGAAAGCCCCTTCCCGCAAGTCCCGCCACCGCGATCATTGCGTATGTTCACGGCGACGGCTGGTCTTCGGCGGATCGCTGCGAGCAGCTCGCCGAATTGTTTCGACTTCTCCCGAGCGAAGCGCGGCTGGCCTTGGCGCTCAGTCGCGGCATGTCGATCGCCGAGGCGGCCGGCGAACTCGGCCTGTCCGTCGAGACGGCACGAACCTATTCCAAGAAGATCTATGCGAAGACGGGCGCGCGGGGACAACCCGATCTGGTCCGCTTCATACACCGCAGCGTGTTGACCATCGCCTGAACGCTATCGGTCCGTAGTCGGCTCGACCACACGCCGGCACTTGCCCCGTCTAGTCCAAATCGTTCCGATATGAACCATGCTTTGGAGGCGAACGACTTGCAGTCGTTGCGCTTTAAGTCACACGGTGCCTTTAAAACCGCGCCGTTTGCCAAACAACGCTCCGGCGATGTTCGATAAAGATGCCCCGTCCAGCCCCATTTCTCACCGCCCTAGGCGCTGACAGAACCCCACTGAGGTGATAGCGAACTCCTCGCAAATATCCAATGAACGGCCACGCAAGAACGCAACAGCGTCGTGGCCGACGGGACAATAGAGGGGAGCTACATTGAAGCACGAGCTTTATAAGAACGCCTTTGCACTGAGCACGGCGCTGACGCTGAGCATGGGCGTCGCACTTCCCGCATTCGCGCAGGACGCCCCCGCCGCGGCGGCGCCGGCCGAGACACCCGCACCGACGCCCGCCGCCCCGACGCGTGCGACCAGAGCGTTGACGCCCGACACCGGAGCGGCGGACATCATCGTGACCGCGCGCCGCGTCGAAGAGCGCCTGCAGGACGTTCCGATCTCGATCACCGTCTTCAACCAGCAGCAGATCACCAACCGCAACGTCGTCAATTCGACCGATCTCGCCGCCTATACGCCGTCGCTTTCGGCCAACACCAATTTCGGCACGGAAAATGCGAGCTTCGCGATCCGCGGCTTCGTGCAGGATGCCGGCACGGCACCATCGGTCGGCACCTATTTCGCCGACGTCGTCGCGCTGCGCGGGCCGACGCAGGGCACGCAGGCGGGCGATGGCGCGGGCCCGGGCTTCTTCTTCGACCTCCAGAACGTCCAGATCCTCAAGGGACCGCAGGGTACGCTGCAGGGACGCAATACGACGGGCGGCGCGATCCTGTTCGTGCCGCAAAAGCCGACGTCCAAGTTCGAGGGCTATATCGAGGGCTCGTACGGCAACTATGACATGAAGCGCATCCAGGGCATGCTGAACGTGCCGCTGAGCGACGTTGCGCGCTTCCGTATCGCGGTCGACCACGAAGATCGCGACGGCTATCTGCACAACACCTCGGGCGTAGGCCCGCGCGATTATGCGGACGTCGGCTACACCGCGATCCGCGCGAGCCTCGTCGTCGATCTGACGCCCGATCTCGAAAACTATACGATCGTCTCCTACAGCCGGTCGCATACTAACGGCAGCTTCCAAAAGCTGATCGCGTGCAACTCGACGGGCACCACCCCCCTCAATCCCGTAGCCGGGCTTTCGAACCCGATCGGCGTATTCTCATGCGCGCAGCTCGCCAGGGAGAAGTCCGAGGGCGCTGGCTTCTACGATGGCGAAGCGAACTTCGAGAACCCCGAATCGCTGCTTGAGCAGTGGCAGATCATCAACACCACGACCTGGCACGTCAGCGATACGGCTACGATCAAGAACATCGTGAGTTACGGTCAGTTCAGGGACAAGCAGCGTTCGCCGCTGTTCGGCACGAACTGGAACTCGGCAGACTTGCCGACGGCCTTTACGGATCACATCCTCGGCCTGCCGTTCCTCCCGGGCTTCTTCCCCGGCAAACTGCCGCAATTCACCGAAATCTCCCCGATCCCTGGCGGAATAACGTCCGATCAATCGACCGCGACGGAAGAGCTTCAGTTGCAGGGGACGGCGCTCAACGACAAACTCACCTATCAGATCGGGGCGTATTCTGAGTTCAGCGATCCGCTGGGCCTGAGCGGCAACCAATCCTATTCGCTCGCCGATTGCACCAACATCGCCACGCTCCAGTGCAGCGATCCGCTGGGCGCGAACTTCTCCGCGCTGCAGGCGCTGCAGGGCGGCGGCCCCGTTACCGTCGGCGCGGTCAACTACACTGCCGGGCGCACGCATTTCCGCGATCTCGGCATCTATACGCAGGAAACCTACAAGTTCACCGATCAGCTCAGCCTGACCGGCGGCATCCGCTACACGTCGGATCGTCAGACCAACGTCAGCCGACGACTGACCTACACTTTCCCGACGGCGAACAACCCGGTGGCCGCGTGCACGGACATCAATCAGCCTTTCCCGGCCTGCAGTGAGTCGCTCAAGGAAAAGTCGCACAAGCCGACCTGGCTGATCGACGTCGACTATAAGCCGACGCAGGACATACTGGTGTACGCGAAATACTCGCGTGGCTATCGTTCGGGCGGCGTGTTCGCCAACGCACCCAGCGATCACCGCACCTTCTCGGCCGAGAAGGTCGACGCTTATGAAGGCGGCCTCAAGACCAGCTTCCGCGGGCCGTTGCGCGGCACGTTCAACGTCGCCGGCTTCTACAACAATTTCTCGAACCAGCAGCTGCAGCTCGGCTTCCAGAACAACCAGAACTATCTGGGCACCGGCCTTCCGTCGCCCGCTTCGCCGACGACCGCGATCATCAACGCGGGCAAGTCGCGGATCTACGGCGTTGAGGTGGACTCGTCGATCTCGCCGTTTGCCGGCCTCACGCTCGATGTCGGCTACACCTATCTGAACGCCACGATCCGCAAGATCGCGCCGTTCACGACGGTCGATCCGCTGTATCAGGCTGCCAACGGCAATATCCCGAAGGGCTCGTCGCTGGCACTCTCGCCCAAGAACAAGGTTTCGGTCACGGGCACCTACACGCTGCCTCTGGATGCGAGTGTCGGACGGATCGCGATCGGCGCGACCTTCGTGCACACCGACAAGCAGCTCACCAACTATGTCTATGGCACCGCGGCCGACGTGGCGGCCTATGGCGGCAACTTCGAATATGTGAAACGAACCAACCTGCTCAACCTGAACGCGTCTTGGAACAACATCGTCGGTTTGCCGATCGATCTCGCGGCGTTCGCGACCAACGTGACGAACAAGAAATACTATAGCTACATCCCGGGTCTCGGCGGTATTTCCGGTTCGGGTGCGGAGTTCGCCGTCGTCGGCCAGCCGCGCTTCTTCGGCGGCCGCGTGCGGTACCACTTCTGATGACGGCAGGCGCGAACGGCGACGTTCGCGCCTGTTTCCTCGACCTCTATCTGTTCGAAAATTGGCGCTCGGCCGCGGAGGCCCGATCGATCAGCGCTTCATGCTGCGTGCCATCGCGACCAGCGCGTCGCGGCGGGGCATGGCGAGGAGTTGTTCGAACAAGGCGCGGTAATGGTCGCTGGTGATCAGCGTCGGGCCGTTCCCGAGATTGTCGAGCGCCATCCCCGCCACCGCGTCGGGCGTCATGACATTCGCCATCTGCGACATATCGATTCCCTGCAACGCCGCCGCCTCGGTGGCGGTGGCACCAGGCAGTATGGTGAGCACGTCGATGCCTTGCGGCGCCAATTCCGCCCATAGCGCTTCGCCCAGATTGTTCACGAAGCCCTTGGTCGCCGAATAGGCGCCCGAATAGGGGCAACCGATCAGCCCTTCGACCGAACTGGTCAGGATCATCCCGCCCCTCCCGCGCGCGCGCAGACGCGGGATGAAGCCTTGGGTCAGCACCGCCGGCGTCGTGCAGTTGACCGCGATCATGTTCGCCAGCGCCTGCGGATCGTTGCCGGCATGCTCGCCCTTCATCCCGAAGCCGGCGTTGCTCACCACGAGGCCAACATCGAGATCGGCCACCGCGTCGAGAATCGTCTGCGCCGCATCGGGCCCGGCCAGATCGACCGGGCAGATCGTCGCCCGTACGCCGTGATCGATTTCCAACTGCGCTGCGAGCTGCTCCAGTCGATCGGCGCGGCGCGCGACCAGCACGACATCGAGCCCCCGCGCTGCCAGCGCCTGCGCGAACGCGCGTCCGATGCCCGACGAGGCGCCCGTGACGAGCGCCACCGCGCCGTAACGGCGTGCGAAGTCGTCGGTCATGCCGGTCGCGCGATCAGCGCGCGCGCCGCGGCGATACACGGCCGCAGCCGTTCCGCCGGGGCGACCCCCGCTTCGGCCAGAGATCGTTGCGGCACTTCGAGGCTGATCGATACGCCTGCGGGTATCGCCGCCAAATAGTCGCGAAGCGGCATGTCGCCCTCGCCCGGCACCATCCGTTCGAACGTCGCTTCCTTCAGATAGTTCGGCTCGGTCGGCGCGCGCGGCGCGTCGCAGAGCTGGACATAGCCGATCATCGCCGGATCGAGCGCGGCGACATCGGCGCCGGTCGCGCCCGAACGCCCGAGATGCATCGTGTCGAGCAACAGCGTGAAATCCGCCCTGCCGACGTGACGCACCGCGTCCGCCGCCATGGCCAGATCGCGGATCGTCAGCACCGGACAAAGCTCCAGCGTCGAAACCATGTCGCGCGCTGCCGCCATCTCGGCGAAGATGGCGAGCTGGTCCAGCGTTCGCGCGAGATCGGGGTCCATGCTCGTGGTGTTGAGCCGCTCGACGCCGAGTTCGGCCATGATGTCCATGTCCGCGGCCATATCGCGGACGTCGCCGCCCGCGCGGATGATGCAGCCCTCGCCCAACGAGATCGCGACATCCCGATCGCGCATCGCGGCGATCGTCGCGCGGCGCATCGCCCGATCCTCGCGCAACGAGAAATCGGGGTAGCCGTTCGGGTTGTAGCCCAGGCTTACCAATCCCGCCGAGATGCACTGGCAGCCCAGATCGGCGGCGAGATGGATGAAATCGACAGGGGGCAGGCCGAACGCGCTGAGTAGCTCGATCCCCAATCGATATGCGGGCACGGCGTGCGTCACCATTGTCGCGGATCCACGATATGGCGGATCGGCGCCAGCGGACCCGACATCGCCGCCACCGCATCCGCCACGCCGTTCAAGCCGATGCGCCGGCTGAGCCACGGCCGGACGTCGATGCTCCCGTCGGCGATCGAGCGCAGCGCGAGTTCCATATCCTGCTGTTCCTCGCCCGCCGCGAATTGGATGGTGAGGCGCTTGTTCTGCGCCGCGAAGACATAGAAGGATTCGGCCTCCATGCAGTAGCCGCCCATCACGATCCGCGCCTCGAACGCGACGGCGGCGATGATCTGCGACAACAGCCCCGGCTGGCCGACGCATTCGTAGACCAGGTTGACGCGGCGGTGGCCGAGATCCGGGATCGGATCATAGGGCGAGAATTCGCGCGGATCGATCGCGATGTCCGCTCCCATCGCGATCGCCGCCTCGCGGCGACCCGCATGGAAATCCGCGGCGACGATCGGCGCGATCCCCATTAGCCTGAGCCCCGCGATGACACCGAGCCCGATCGCGCCGCAGCCGACGACCAGCGCGACGTCGTCCCTCGTCGGGCGCCCGCGCCGCGCATGTTCGAGGCCGACCGCGAGCGGTTCGGTCATCGCCGCCATGTCGTCGTCGAGGTCGCCGGGAATCTCGATCAACGCCTTCTCGTCGAGCAGCATCGCCTCGCCCCAGCCACCCGGGCAATCGTGGCTGAAGCCGATCACCGCGTGGTCGCCGCCGCTGCGCATCACGGGGACCGACGTGACCCGTCGCCCGGGCTTCACCGTTCGCTCGCTGCCCGGTCCATAATCGATCACCTCACCGACGAATTCGTGGCCGGGTACGAAAGGCCGCGCGAAATCGAGCGCCGCATAGGGCCCGCCATGCTTCCGCGAGAGATCGATGACGTTTTGGCCCGCATGCAGGAAATGCTGCTCCGACGCGCACAGGCCGCAGCTGTGCGTGCGGACCAGCGCCTGACCCTTTGCGGGCACGGGCTCGGGCATGTCGCCGACGAGGATGACGCCGTTTTCGATATACGCGGCCTTCACGACGGCGCCTGCCCGAGCAGGCCCAGCACCGCATAGGACGGGTCGGTGCGATCGCGCTGCCCCACGTGATGATCGGCGAGCGGCGTCACGTCGCGGATCTCGTCGAAATCGCGGATTGTCAGGCGCCGGTCCAACCCCCAGCGCCCATCGCGCCGCGACCATGTGTCGAGATAGCGGCCCCACACCGATATCTGCTTCACGCCGGCACCGGCCGCGATCCGCAAGCACGCAAAATGATAGGATTCGCTGTCGGCGCGATCGCCGTCGAGGCCGATCAGGATGTTGGTCACCTGATGCGAATGATTGAGCGTCTGCCGGTGCTGCGCACAGATGTAGTCGATCACGCCGCGCCCGGGGCCCTGATAGATATCGGCACCATAGTCGGCAGTCCCGTCGTCGTGCCAGACCGAATGGCCGAGCGCCACGTCGAGCCGATCGACCGCGCGGCAGTAACGGTAGATCAGATCGGTGATCGCCTGCCGGTCGGCGAGCATGCGCAGGGGCCTGTCGTCGGTCATCGCGCCTGGTCCTGGCCGACCATGCGGCGGGTCATCGTCTCGATCGTCACGATCCGTTCGCGCCGCTGCGCTGCCGACTGGCTGGTCATGCCGGCCTGATCGTCCGCTTCGCCCCAATTCTTGATCGGCCCGTGCGGCAGCCGATCGAGCCCGACCCGCGCGACATCGTCCGACGACGCGCAATCCGCCGGGAGCGGCATGTTCTTTTCCGCCATGAAGCGGCGGAACTCGGGCGTGTCCGTCTTGCCCAGCACCAGGGTGAGCACATCGACGTCAAAGGGGCGAAGCTCCGCCCATAGCGCTTCGGCGAGACAGAGGGTGAAGGCCTTGCTGCCACAATAGGGGCCCATCATCGCGAGCCCGCCATAGCATGCGCCGGAATTGACCAGAAGGATGCCGCCCCGGCCGCGTGCCTTCATCGAGCCCGCGAAATGATGCGTCGATTTCAGTACGGTCATCACGTTGCGCTGCACCAGATCGGTCCACGCCGAGACGTCGAGATCGAGGAAATGCCGGCCGTTGGGGTCGCCGCCGGCGTTGCTGATATAGAGCCCGACCTCGCGGTCGCCGACCGCGTCG
This sequence comes from uncultured Sphingomonadaceae bacterium, assembly GCA_964247655.1. Classification (GTDB taxonomy): domain Bacteria; phylum Pseudomonadota; class Alphaproteobacteria; order Sphingomonadales; family Sphingomonadaceae; genus Solisphingomonas. The sequence continues at coordinate 140,941 of CAXTVK010000001.1, forward strand.
ACCAGCCGCTCCGTCGCGTCGGGCGCGGCGAGATCGATCGTCGCGACCACGCACTCCAGACCCGTTTCGTCACGTATTTCCGCGGCGAGCGTGGCCAGGGGCGCGGCGCGGCGGGCGATCAGGATGGACGGCACGCCCCGCGCCGCGATCTCGCGCGCAAAAGCGCGTCCCGTGCCTTCGGATGCCCCCGTGATGACCGCCCAGGGGCCATATCGCGCCGCGAAATCCACCTGCTCTCTCTCCATTCGCACACCATCGCGGCGCGCGGGCGAACTGCCATCCGCGCCGCTATCGGGTCACGCCCTGCTGCGCGGCAAACCCAGCCGGCGCTCAGCGACCATGCTGCGCAGCACTTCGCTGGTGCCGCCGTAGATCGTCGTCGCGGTCGAGTGGCGATAGCCTTTTTCGACCAACCCCAAGCCCTCTCTTCCCCGCAGCAGCGAATGCGGCGCGGCGAGATCGAGCAGGTCCGCGGAGTCGACGATGAAGGCTTCGGTCGAGAACACCTTGGCGGCGGGCCCGAAGGCGAGATCGGGCTGGCCTGCAAGCCGCATGCCCAAGGGCCGCCCCGATAATGTTTCGGCGACGCGCGCATCACAATGCGCCTTGGCGAGCCGCGCCAGCACGTTGCTGTCCTCGATCAACGGCCGGCCGTTGCGCTCGCGTCCCTCGGTCCATTCGACCACCGAGTCTATCATTTCGAGTATCATGAAATGATAATAGCCGCCGCTCTGCTCGAGCCCGAGCGCCGCCGCGAGCACCTTGGCGCCGCCATTTATCTCGCCGAGCCTGTATTTGTCGGAGATCCGGACATCCTGGTAGAACGTCGCATTGGTGCGTTCGTCCATGAAGGTGTGGACCGGGTGGATCTCGATCCCCGGCGTGTCCATCGGCAACAGGAAGACGGTGATCCCCTTGTGCTTGGGCGCTTCGGGATCGGTGCGCGTGATCAGGATGACGTAGCTCGCCAGTTCGGCGCCGCTGGTGAACATCTTCTGCCCGTTGATCACCCAGTCGTCGCCGTCGCGCACCGCGCGCGTCTTGGCGGCGAACACGTCCGATCCCCCGGAGGGTTCGGTGTAGCCGAGGCACGCGGTCACCTCGCCGCGCCCCATGCGCAGCAGCACCTCGTCCTTGAGCTCGGGCTTGCCGGTCTTCCGAACGACATGGCCGATCATCGCCGTGGTGCTGCGCGCCAGCCCGGCATAGCCGACCTCCTGCCAGACCGAGAGGCTGGCGCGCAACGCATCCGGATCGGCGTCGCGGCCGCCATATTCGACGGGCCAGTCGGGATAGAGCAGCCCCGCCTCGCCCAGCGCCCGGTGCACGCCCCAGTCATGCGCCTCGAAATTATGATCGACGAGGTTGTGCTTGGCCGGATCGAGGATGCGCGCGAACAGCGCACGCGTCTCGGCGGCGAGTTCCTGCCCGCCCTCGGGTGGATTGAAGTCGATCTCGACCAGCCCGGGTTCCGGCAGCGCCGCGGCCTCGCCGAGGAACAGCCGACGACCGCCGCGGATCAGCTCCTGCTGCGGGTCACCCAGCGCCAGCGTCCAAGCCTTGGCGCGGCGGTGGTAGAGCTGGATGTCATACTCGTTGCTGAGCCCATATCCGCCGAAGGTGTGGAGCGCATGCGCCACCGACCGCGTCGCCGCTCGCGACGTCCACCAGAATAGCAGCGAGACCGTCGCCGCGGCATCGGAATGCCCGTCGGCGATCGCGCGCAGCGTCCACCACAACAGCAACGCGGCGCCGTCAGCATCGATCACGTCGTCGGCCAGCGGATGCGCGATGCCCTGATTGGCGCCGATCGGCTGACCGAAGGCGATCCGCTCGGACGCATAGGCCGCGGCCATCGACAACGCCTCTCGCGCCAGTCCGATGGTCGCCGCCGAAGTCAGCAGTTTCCACTCCTCGATGCCCGCCGCCCAGATCCGCGCGACATCGGCATTGCTGGCGATCACGGTGCGCTCGCCCTTGCCGGGCTCGAACAGGCCGGTGGCGCTTCCGCCGAGCGTCTCGGGCGGCTGGAGCGCGCTTGCGGGACGTTCGATCGCGATCTCGGTGCCGTCGAACGTCAGGATGCCCGCGGCGACCGCGCCGCCCGGCACGAGCTGAGGTTCGCCGGGCTTCGCCTCCTGCAGCGCAAGCGTCAGCAGCGTCTCGCCGTCGCGCACCCGGTCGATCCAGCCGCGCGCGACCTCGCCGCCCAGTTCGCCCAGGATGCGCAACGCGACGACGGCTTCCGCAAGCGGCGCGGAGGCGAGCCGGCGCCCTGCCTGCTCCATCATCAGGCAGGTATCGAACAGGCTCATGCCGCCGCCGCCCGCATCGGCGGAGAGCCGCATTAACGGCGCCTCGAGCGCGATCAGCTCGCGCCACAGGGCCGCATCGAAACCGGTCGGCTCAGCGGCGCGAACCCGGGCCGGCGTGGACTCGGTCGCGAAGAACCGCTCGAACATATCCTGCACAGGCAGGCTGTCTTCGGGCATGCCGAGCTTCATGCGGTAGCTCCTCCGGGCGGATGTCAGGGGCGCGGCGGCACGCCCTGCATCGGGCTTCGCGCAGCCGCCCGGCCATGTCCAGCCGATGCGGCGCCATGCGATCAGGATACCGCCTTGCCGATATCGGCGACCGATATCGTCCCGCTACGCGATCACCGCCGCCCGGCAGAAATCCCAGATCTCGGCGGCCAGCATCGATCGCCGCGCGGCATCGGGCGGCCTATCCTCGCCGGTCAGCAGCTCGGCGTGGACGGTCGTGGAGACCAGATTGTAGACGAGCTTCGCCATCCGTCGCGGATCGGCCGGCCGCACGCTGCCGATCGCGATGCCGTCGGCGAGATGCCGCGTGATGAGATCGAACAGCGGGCCCAGCGCGATCTCGAGTTCGCCGGGGCGGGTGTCCGCAAGGCGAAGATGTTCGCGGCTCATCGCTGCCCCCAGCCGGCCGCCGGCCGCCGCGTCGCCCGCGTTCGCCTCGCCTCGGCCGAGCACGATCCCGGTCACGATCAGGCCGAGCCGTTCGATCGGATCCGCGACCGACGCCGCCCGGTCCGTGTAATGCGCCGCGGCGAGACGGATGGTCTGCTCGAAGACCGCGAGAACCAGATCGTCCTTGCCGCCGAAGCGCTCGTAGAAGGCGCGCCGCGACAGGCCGGTGCGCAGCAGCACGGCGCGGATCGTCAAGCCGGCCAACCCCGCCTCGTCGAGCAGCGCATAGGCGGCATCGACGATCCGACGGCTGCGATCCGCGTGCGGATCGGCGCGGGACGAAGGCGCCGGCATCTTAGGTCTCAGCCTCCCGGAAACATCGATCTTCCCACCTATCGCCGCCGATGATATGTGTCCATCGAACAAGAGAACATTGTTCTCGCATAGGGAGAGTGATGCGGTGGGTCTGGTGACGTACGTCGAATTCGACGGCAGCGAACATCCCGTCGAGGTGCCGATCGGCGAGACGGTGATGCGCGCGGCGCTCAACAACGACGTCGAGGGCATAGTCGGCGAATGCGGCGGCGGCCTTGCCTGTGCGACCTGCCATTGCTTCGTCGACGAGGCGTGGCGCGACCGCGTCGGCGATCCATCGACCGAGGAGCGGGAAATGTTGGAAAGCGCCGCGACGCCGGCCCGGCCCAACAGCCGGCTCAGTTGCCAGATCGTCATGACGGACGATCTGGACGGATTGGTCGTACGGCTGCCCGAAGCGCAATTCTAAGAAACGAGAAGAGGAGAGCGATCATGGCGACGCAGCCTGCGGGGAATTTCGTGATCCCCGATCATGTCCCGCCCGAGCTGGTCCATGCCATCGGCCTGACCGACGGACCGGAATTCCTCGCCGCGCCGCACGCGTTCATGGCGGGGCTGCACGGCAGGCTTCCGCCGATCTTCTTCAGCACCAGCGAGCACGGCCCGAACGCCTGGATGCTGACGAAGTACGACGATGCCTATTTCGTCCTGCGCCACCCCGAAATCTTCACGACGGCCGGGGCCACGCCCTTCCCGCGCGATCCGGACAATTATTTCTACTTCATCCCGCTCGAGATCGATCCGCCGGACCACCGGAAATATCGCAACATCCTCGATCCCATGCTGTCGCCGCAGGCGGTCAGGAAACTGGAAGACAAGATCCGGCTGCTCACCAACGCGCTGATCGACGATTTCATCGACAAGGGCGAATGCGAGTTCACCACCGAATTCGGTCGCCCACTGCCCGTATCGGTTTTCCTCGACCTGATGGGATTGCCGCAGGACATGCGCGACACATTCGTGCGCTGGGCGATGGGTCTGCTTCATTCGCAGAGCCGCGAGATCGCCGGGCAATCGATGCGCGAGACCGTCGCCTATCTCGAGACAGTCATCGCGGAAAAGACGATCCGCCCGGACGACGGCGCCATCAGCGCGATCGTTCACGGTCGCGCGGCGGGCGAGCCGTTGGACGGGCGCGAGATATTCGGCTTCGTGTTCTTCCTGTTCATCGCCGGGCTCGACACGGTCTTCGCGACGCTCAACAACATCTTCGTCTGGCTTGCCCAGAACCCCGATCGCCGCCGCGAGATCGCCGGCGATCCCGGCAATCTCGATGCCGTCGTCGAGGAATTGCTGCGCGTCTTTTCGGTGACCTTCTCGGGCCGGACGCTGACGCAGGATTACGAGCTGCGCGGGGTCGCGATGAAGAAAGGCGACAAGATCACCAGTATCCTACCGACCTGCAATTACGACCCCGATATTTTTCCCAATCCCCGCGAGGTGAATTTCCACCGCACGCGCAAGCCGACGCTGGCGTTCGCGGGCGGCGTGCACAGCTGCATGGGCGCGCATCTCGCGAGGCTCGAATTGAAGATCGCGCTTACCGAATTCCTCAGGCGCATTCCCGAATTCCGCCTCAAGGACGAGCAAAGCCTCGAATATTGGCCCGGCGGCGTGGTCGGGCCGAAACTCGTGCCGTTGGTTTGGCCGGCATAACCGGTCGGCTATCGGCGCGATGCGACCGACGCGCCGATAGCCGGCTTCAATCGACCGACTCGGTGCCCGCGATCGATGTTCGATGCATCATGCGGCCCGATTCCGCGTCATAGGGTATCACCCGGTGCATCGCGCCGGTATTGTCCCAGATCACGAAATCGCCCTCTTCCCACTGATGACGATAGGAAAAGTCGGGCTGCACCGCCCACTCTACCAGGCGTGACAGCAACGCCCTGCCGTGCGCGATCGGCATGCCCTGGACATGATCGGCGGTCGTACCGATCACGAGCGAGTTGCGCCCGCTCTCGCGCTTCCAGACGATCGGATGGTCCTTGACGAGTCCGATCGAGGTCACGCGCTCGCGGTCCTCCTCCGGAATAGCGTCGGCGATCGGCCGCAGGCTCGCGGACACGCTATGGACCGCGCGGAGCCCCTCCAACGCGGCCTTCTCCTCGTCGGGCAGATATTCATACGCCGCGTAGGTGCTGGCGAACTCCGTTTGTCCGCCGATCTGCGCGACGTGACGCGCGGACAGCAGCGTCGCCTTGGGAGGCGGCATGTCGACCGTGATCCCGTCCATGTGCCAGAAGAAGGTGCCGAGCACATATTCGGGCTGGCGATTGATGCGTTTGTCGAGCGTGACCTGGTAGACGGGCTCGTCATCGGGGCGATCGGTTACGGCGCGACTCGTGATGTTGATGCGGGCGCCCAACAGATCGGTGAAGGCCAGTTGCTCGGCATTGGTCAGGTTCGCTCGTGGGAAGACGAGCACGGTGCGCTCCTCGAGCATCTCGCGGCAGCGCCGGCCAACCTCTTCGGTGAACATCGCCGCGCGGTCGACATGAACAATCGAACCGATATGCGGCTTTACGGTCTCGAACTCGATGCCCACGAATTATCTCCATCGCAACACGCCGCGACTTTCATAGCATCGGCGCGATCGAGTGGCGAAGCAGCCGACCGATGGTCTTCCATTCATCGCGGAGCCGATCGATCACGAACGGGCGGCCGGCGGAAATAACTTCCTCGATCGTATCGCGAGAGAGACATAGCGGTCCCGCGGAGCATCGCCGAGCTTGCCTGGCCTTGGTGTCGATCGACGACCCGCACTCGCATCGCGGAGGGAATGGTGGGAAACGCGACCTGCCTCGCGGCTGACGTCCTGCATTTAGAGCAGGCTGCGCTAAATCAGCACGTCGTTGCGACCCCGGGCCTGACCCGCGGGAAGCAATCCAGAGCTACGGGCGCCGCGCCGAAATTGCTCCGCCGCTGCGCTCGCAACGACGGTGAAGCTGATTTAACGCACGATGCTTTAGCGCAGCGTGCGCGCGAACAGCGCCAGCATCTCGCGCCAGCCGCGTTCGGCGGCCGCCTCGTCATAGACCGGAAAGTCGGGCTTCATCCAGCCATGCGCCGCGCCCTCGTATATTTCGGCGCGGTAGGTGACGCCGGCGTCGGTCAGCGCGGTCTCGAGCCGTTCGGCCATGTCGGGCGGATAGCTGCCGTCATGATCGGCACCCGCGACATAGACCTCGGCCTTGATCCGCGGTGCCAGCAGATGCGGGCTGGTCGGCTTGTCGGTCGCGAGGTTGCCGCCGTGGAAGCTCGCGGCCGCCGCGACGCGATCGGGGAAGATGCCGGCCGCGGTCAGCGCCATGCCGCCGCCCATGCAGAAGCCCACCGTCCCGATCTTCGAGCCGGCCACGTCGCCGCGCGTATCAAGATAGGCGAGGAACGCCGTGGTGTCCTCGGCGGCCTTGTGATTGTCGGTGGTCGCCATCAACGGGCCGATCACCGCCATGAAGTCGCCGCTCGCGAACAGCTCCTTGGGCACCAGCGGGCCATAGGGGCCGAAGCGGTAGAAGAGATCGGGGACCAGCACGACATAGCCGTTGCCGGCGAGGCGCGCCGCCATGTCGAGCAACGCCGGGCGGATGCCTCCCGCGTCCATATAGATGATCACCGCCGGCCATGGCCCCTCGCCGTCGGGGGTGAGAACGTGGGTCTGGCAGTCGCCGTCCTTGGTTCGGATGCTGGTCTGTTCGTGGCCCACGCTCATTCTCCTGCGACTCAATAATGGCGCCGATAGCCGCCATACGGCCTGCCGCGATAGCCTCCACGATAATGGCCGTAATACCATACGTGATACGGGTAGGGCCGATTCACCCAGGCCCCGCCGTAATAGCTCCACGGCCGATACCAGCCCGGCGCGGCGTAGACGTAGGGCGAGCCGGCATAGCCGCCGTAGGAGAAGGCGGGCGCGCCGCCGCGCGTGACGTAGCCGGGCGGGCAGCCCGGGCTGGTCGCGTTGCTGCCCGAGGCGTCTCCGATCGCGGCACCGCCGACGGCGCCGATCCCGCCGCCGATCAGCGCACCGGCCCCCGAACCGTGACGGCCCGCGGCGCCCGCACCCAGCAGCGCGCCCGCGATCCCGCCGATCACCGCGCCCTCGCCCGCATTGCCATGCGCCTTGACGCAATAGGACTGCGCCCATTGCTGCGCATAGGCGGCATATTGCTGATCCTGCTGCTGCTGGCGCGGATCGGACGCACCCGGCTGGTAGCCGGGCGGCGGCGGCGGCGGTCGCGTGCCGTCATAGCCCTGCGGCGGCGCGCTGTCGTAGCCGGACGATGGACCCCCATCGGCATAGCCCTGGGGCGGTGCGCCGTCATACCGGCCCTGCGGCTGCGGGGCAGCACCATAGCCCTGCTGCTGGTCATAGCCCTGCGGTGGCTGGCCATAGCCCTGCTGGCCATAACCCTGTTGGCCGTAGCCCTGCTGATCATAGCCCTGCTGGCCATCGCCCGGCTGCGGCTGGCCATAGCCCTGTTGCGGCGGCGGATAGCCCTGATCCTGATCGCTCCCCTGATCATAGCCCTGGCCCTGCGGATAGGGCTGGCTTTGCGCTGCGGCGGCGGAGGCGAGCAACGGCGAACCGGCGAGCGCGAGGCCGGTCGCGACGAGAAGGCTGCGGGTCAGCGGCGTATTGGTCATGCGACATATCCACTTTGCGGTTCAGGTGCGGCCGAGAATAGCCGCGCAGGCTGAACGCCCGCTGAGCCATCGGCACGGTCGTCCGCCTCCCCTACGCTCGAACGCGTCGCAAGGTCCGCCAGCTTGGGCACCGCGACGATCACGATGCTCCGCTCGCGTCGGCGCCCCGATTCCTGCTACGGGCGCGGGAGATCGCAAGAACGACGGGCCCGCACCGATATGACGCCAGGCGCAGACCTACCCGCCAACCGTGCCGCGATCCGCTTCGTGGTCGCGACGATCTTCATCGATGCGATCGGTTTCGGCATCGTGCTGCCCGTCGTGCCCGCGCTGGTGATGACGCTCGAGCACGGCACGCTGGCGCAGGCCACGCGGACCGGCGGGTGGCTGGCGCTGATCTATGCGCTGATGCAGTTCCTGCTCGGCCCGCTCGCGGGTGGCCTGGGCGACCGGTTCGGGCGACGGCCGGTGCTGGTCGGCGCGCTCGGCGGCTTCGCGATCGACTATCTGCTGATGGGCTTCTCGCCGAGCATCGGGTGGCTGTTCCTTGGCCGTGCGCTGGCGGGCGTGTTCGGCGCCTCCTACGGACCGGCGATGGCGGCGCTCGCCGATGTCAGCGCGCCCGAGGATCGCGCTAAGACCTTCGGGCTGATCTCGGCGGCGTTCGGGATCGGCTTCGTCGTCGGGCCCGCGATCGGCGGACTGCTCGGCACGCTGGGGGCTCGCGCGCCGTTCTACGCCGCGGCGGGGCTGGCGGCGTGCAACTTCCTGTACGGACTGCTCCGCTTCCCCGAGACGCTGCCGATGGCCAAGCGTCGCGCACTCGATATCCGCCGGCTCAACCCGATCGGCGCGTTGCTCGCGATCCGCCGCGCCGGACGCGTCGTACCGATGCTCGCGGTCTATTTCTTCTGGCAGGTCGCGACGCTCGTCTATCCCGTCACCTGGGCCTATTACGCGATCGCGAGCTTCCGCTGGTCGAGCGCGATGATCGGGCTGTCGCTCGCCTGGGCGGGCGTGGTGATGGCGGTGGCGCAGATCTGGCTGGTTGGCCGGGTGGTCGCGCGGATCGGCGAACGGCGCGCAGCGATGCTCGGCATGGCGGTCTCGGCGCTGGGCTTCCTGTGCTACGCATTCGTGCGCGACGGCCGGCTGGTGTTCGTGCTGATGACCGTCACCGGCCTGCAGAGCATCGTCCAGCCCGCGATCATGGCGATGATGTCGCGGCGCGTGGCCGAGAACCAGCAGGGCGAGTTGCAGGGGCTCAACGGCAGCGTCGCGGCGCTCGCGGCGATCCTCGCACCGCTGGTGCTGACGCAGCCGCTCGCCTATTTCACCGGGCCGCACGCGCCCTTCTATTTCCCGGGCGCGGCGTTCATCGTCTCGGCGGTGGCGACGGCGGTAGGGCTGCTCGTGCTGCTCTCGACGCCGAAAGTGGAGACGGCCTGACTTCTCGTTCCCCGGCGCAGGCCGGGGCCCAGGCCCGTAGCCTGTGGCGGGCGTGACGCCCAGTGGGAGAAGTGGGGCCTGGGCCCCGGCCTTCGCCGGGGAACGGGAGGGGTCAGATCCCGCCCGCCACGGTCGGGTGGCCGTCGCGTTCGAGTTCGTCCGCCAGCGCCGCGACGCAACCGTCGAGCCGCGCCTGTTCGGTCGAACGGACGACGAAGTTGGCGCCGACCCTGCCCTCGCGGAAGAAGGGATAGCTGCCGATCTGGCAACCCTCGTGCGCGCGCTCGGCCTCGCGCAGCAGATCGGCGACTTCGCTTTCCGCTACCCAGCAGCCGAGCGTGGCCGACAGGACGGGCAAGCCGCCTTCGAGCGTGCCGGTCAGCGCGTCGAGCATCTGGCCCGCGATGGCGGGAACCCCCGCCATGATGAAGATGTCGCCCAGCCGGATGCCCGGCGCGCCCGAGATGCGGTTCTCGATCAGCGTCGCGCCCTTGGGCACGCGCGCCATCCGCAGCCGCGCCTCGGTCAGCCCGCCGCGGCTTTCGTAATAGGCGAGCAGGATCGCGCGCGCGCGCGGATGCACCTCGACCTCGAGCCCAAAGGCGGCGGCGATCGCATCGACGGTGATGTCGTCGTGCGTCGGCCCGATGCCGCCGGTGGTGAAAGTGTAGTCGTTGCGCGAATCGAGCGTGGTCACGGCTTCCGCGATCGCCGCCATGTCGTCGGCGACGACGCGCACCTCCGCCAGCCTGATACCCTGGATGTTTAGCCAGGCGGCAAGCTGCGCGATGTTCTTGTCCTGCGTGCGGCCGGAAAGAATCTCGTCGCCGATGACGACGAGGGCGGCGGTCCAGATGCGTGTCGGGTTCATCGTCGCTCGCCATAGCGCGCGGGCGCGGCCGGCGCTATATGGGCGAGCATGACCAGCTACATCACCGTCACCGCCGACGACGTCATCGAACGCGACGGCGCGATCAAGCTCTACGACGAGGCCGGCTTCGCAGGCATGCGCGCCGCAGGGCAGCTCGCCGCGCGCATCCTCGACGCGCTGGTGCCGCACGTCGTGCCGGGCGTCACCACCGAGGCGCTCGACGACATCGTGCGGCGGATGACGCTGGATGCCGGCGGGGTGCCCGGCACGCTCGGCTATCGCGGCTATACCAAGAGCTGCTGCATCTCGATTAACCATGTCGTCTGCCACGGCATCCCGCAGGCCAAGCCGCTCAAGGACGGCGACATCGTCAATATCGACGTCACCCCGGTGCTCAATGGCTGGCATGGCGACACCAGCCGCATGTATCTGGTCGGCGACGTGGCGCTGAAGGCCAAGCGGCTGGTCGAGGTGACCTATGAATGCCTCATGCTCGGCATCGCGCAGGCGCGGCTCGGCAATAGGCTCGGCGACATCAGCCACGCGATCCAGACGCATGCCGAGAAGCATCGCTACGGCGTCGTCCGCGATTTCTGCGGCCACGGCGTCGGCCGCGTGTTCCACGACGCGCCCGAGGTCGTGCATATCGGCAAGCCCGGCACCGGCCCCGAGCTCAAGCCCGGGATGATCTTCACGATCGAGCCGATGATCAACATCGGCCGCCCCGACGTGAAGATGCTCGACGACGGCTGGACCGCGGTGACGCGCGACCGTTCGCTGTCGGCACAATTCGAACATTCGATCGGCATCACTGAAACCGGATGCGAGATCTTCACGAAGAGTCCCGCGGGGCTGCACCGGCCGCCCTACGCCTGATCCCTTCTCCAGGAGCTTACCCACCATGACCCTGCGTATCCTCGGCGGCCTCGCCGCGCTCGCCCTATGCGCCGCGCCCGCGATGGCCGCGCTCCCCGTCGGCGCCGATGCACCGACCTTCGCGACGCAGGCCAGCCTCGCCGGCAAGGAGATGCCGTTCGATCTGGCGAAGGCGCTCAAGAAGGGGCCGGTGGTGCTCTATTTCTACCCCGCCGCCTTCACCAGCGGCTGCACCGTCGAGGCGCACGACTTCGCCGACGCGACCGACGGCTTCAAGAAGCTCGGCGCGACCGTGATCGGCATGTCGGCCGATCCGATCGAGAAGCTCGACAAATTCTCGGTCAGCGAATGCCGCAACAAGTTCGCGGTGGGATCGGCGAGCGCCAAGACGATCGCCGACTATGACGTGCAGTTCCCCAACCGGCCGATGGCCAACCGCACCAGCTACGTGATCGCGCCCGACGGCAAGATCATCTTCGCCTATTCCGCGATGGACCCCGCCGGCCATGTCGAGAAAGCGATGGACGCCGTGAAGGCCTGGAAGGCCGCGCACAAGAAGGGGTGACTTTCTGATCCTCCCCGGCTTGCCGGGGAGGGGGACCGCTCGCGCAGCGAGTGGTGGAGGGGCGGCTGCTACCGACGCGGCGCTTGCAGTGATCCCCCTCCACCACCGGCTTCGCCGGCGGTCCCCCTCCCCATCCATGATGGGGAGGATGTCCATGCCGTCCGCGCGGCGTTTGCCGAATCGTGCGCCGGTCGCGTCGTGGGCGGCAGTCTGCCGCGAGACTCGGGCGAACATGATCTTCCGCGACGAAGGGGTCGCGCGTCAGGCGCTACAACGCCCGATCGACATGATCCGTCACCGTCGCCCTGCCCATTTTGCGGGCATCCTGTCATCTTTTTGCTCGCGCATCGGGCAGATTCGGCGTTTGCTGCATTCGCACGCCGCGGCCCGCTTGCAGCGGGTCGTTTGGCACGTTTAATGAACCCCGACCGCAACGTCCGGGGAGGGAGCGCATTCGCATGAAGAAGATCGAAGCGATCATCAAACCCTTCAAGCTGGACGAGGTGAAGGAGGCGCTGCACGAAGTCGGCGTCTCGGGCATCACCGTCACCGAGGCCAAGGGTTTCGGGCGCCAGAAGGGCCATACCGAGCTCTATCGCGGCGCCGAATATGTCGTCGATTTCCTGCCCAAGGTAAAGCTCGAGGTGGTCGTCGAAGATGGGCTCGCCGACCGCGTCGTCGAGGCGATCCAGAACGCCGCGCAGACCGGCCGCATCGGCGACGGCAAGATATTCGTGCTCCCCGTCGACACCGTCATCCGCATCCGCACCGGCGAGCGCGACGGCGATGCCATCTAACGCACGCGTCTGAGTTTCCACGTTCAACCCCAGCGGGAAAGGGCAATCCACATGGCCAATAAGGCGTCCGACGTTCTCAAGATGATCAAGGACAAGGAGATCGAGTGGGTCGATCTCCGCTTCACCGATCCCAAGGGCAAGTGGCAGCATCTGACGATGGTCGCGGGCGTGGTCGGCGACGACGAACTCAACGACGGCTTCATGTTCGACGGCAGCTCGATCGAGGGCTGGAAGGCGATCAACGAGTCCGACATGATCCTCAAGCCCGATCTCGACGCGGTGTGGATCGATCCCTTCTCGGCGACGCCGATGCTGATCCTGGTCTGCGACATCGTCGAGCCCTCGACCGGCGAGCTCTACTGCCGCGACCCGCGCTCGACCGCCAAGCGCGCCGAGGCCTACGTCAAGACGCTCGGGATCGGCGACACCGTCTATGTCGGCCCCGAGGCCGAGTTCTTCATGTTCGACAACGTGCAGTTCGATACGACCTACAATGAATCCTACTACAAGATCGACGACATCGAGCTGCCGACCAACACCGGCCGCGAATATGAAGGCGGCAATCTCGGCCACCGTCCGCGCGCCAAGGGCGGCTATTTCCCCGTCGCCCCGGTCGACTCGGCGGTCGACATCCGCGCCGAGATGGTCTCGACGATGCTCGAGATGGGCCTGCCCTGCGACAAGCATCACCACGAAGTCGCCGCCTCGCAGCACGAGCTGGGCCTGACCTTCGGCACGCTGGTGACCACCGCCGACCGCATGCAGATCTACAAATATGTCTGCTGGCAGGTCGCACAGGCCTACGGCAAGACCGTGACGTTCATGCCTAAGCCGATCGCCAAGGACAATGGCTCGGGCATGCACACGCATATGTCGATCTGGAACGGTGGCTCGCCGCTGTTCGCGGGCGACGGCTATGCCGGTCTCTCCGACATGTGCCTCTACTTCATCGGCGGCGTGATCAAGCACGCCAAGTCGCTGAACGCCTTCACCAACCCGACCACCAACAGCTACAAGCGGCTGGTGCCGGGCTATGAGGCCCCCGTGCTGCTCGCTTACTCGGCGCGCAACCGCTCGGCCTCGTGCCGCATCCCCTATGGTGCGGGCGCCAAGGCCAAGCGCGTCGAGTTCCGCTTCCCGGACGCGATGGCGAACCCCTATCTCTGCTACGCCGCGATCCTGATGGCGGGCCTCGACGGGATCGAGAACAAGATCCACCCCGGCCCGTCGATGGACAAGAACCTCTACGACCTGCCGCCGGAGGAGTTGAAGGAAATCCCGACGGTCTGCGGATCGCTGCGCGAGGCGCTCGACAGCCTGATCGCGGACCATGCATATCTCATCAAGGGCGGCGTGTTCACCGAGGACCAGATCGAGAGCTATCTCGAGCTCAAATGGCCCGAGGTCGCGCGCTGGGAGATGACCCCCGCGCCGGTCGAATTCGATATGTATTATTCGAACTGATCCGCTGAGATTACCGCAGTACCAAGCGTCCCGGGGAAACTCCGGGGCGCTTTGCGTCGGACGCGCCGGGCGGCATCCACCGCGCGTTTACCTAATGCGTCTATCCAATGCGCGACGGGAGCGCAGCGGTGGACGACACGACGATCATGGCGCGGCCGTACCCGCATGCGACCAAGCTGCTCGGCATCGTCGTGCTGCTCGTCGCGGTGCTCGCGGTGGTGTCGAACGTCACCTATCCGCGCCAGACCGACTTCATCGCCTATTGGGCGGCATCGGTGCTGTCGCTGCATCACCAGGCCGCCGCCGCCTACGATCCTGCGGCGATCGCCGCGGCCGAGCATGCCGGGGCGGCGTTCGCGACCAGCCTGCCGTTCGGCTACCCGCCCCCCTTTCTGCTCGTCATGCTGCCGTTCGGGCTGCTTCCCTATGCCGCGGCCACCGGCGCCTTCGTCTGTGCGACGGCGGCCGCCTATCTCGCGGCGACGGCCAGGCTGTGGCGGGGATCGGCGTGGCTCGCGCTCGCGTTTCCGCCGGTCGCGGTCAATGCGATAATCGGGCAGAACGGGCTGCTCACCGCAGCGCTGATGATCGGTGCCGCGATCGCCCTGCCGCGACGGCCTTTGCTGGCCGGGCTGCTGGCCGGCTGCCTGGTGATCAAGCCGCAGCTCGCGATCCTCGTTCCGCTGGCGTTCGCGGCAGGCGGGCAGTGGCGCGCGTTCGCGGGAGCCGCCCTGTCGTCGCTTGGCCTGTCGGCGCTCGCGCTGATCTGTTTCGGACCTGGAATATACGTGGCCTTCGCGCACGCCATGCCGCTGTTCGCATCGGTCGTGTCGAGTGGCCTGACCGGGTGGTACAAGATGGCGAGCGTCTATGCAGCACTCCGTATCGCCGGACTGGACGCGCAGGCGGCATGGGCGGTTCACGGTGCCGTCGCGCTCGCCGCCGCGGCGATGGTCGCGATCGTGTGGCGCGGCCGGCACGACCTATCCGCGAAGATGGCGGTGCTCGTCGCAGCGGCGATGCTCGTCAGCCCGTATCTCTACATCTACGATACGGTCGCACTCGTCGTGCCCTTCTTCTGGCTGGCGATGCACGGTGCGGACCGGCGGGTGCTCGCGATATTGTGGCTGTTGCCGATCTTCAGCGTCGCGCAGAATTGGGGGTTCGATCGGTCGATCAATCCGATGCCGCTGGTGCCGATCGGCCTGCTGACATTGATCGGGGTCCGGCTGTTCGGCCGGCGGACCGTTGCTGCGATCCCCCGGCCGGCGCCGGCGAGCGGCCTCAATAATCCTTGCTGATCCGGACGTTCGCGCTCTGGCGGCCGATCGTCGAGATCGTCGAGAGCAGGGTCAGCCAGCGCGTCACCTGGAATTCGAGTCGCGACGCCGAATAGCCCTGGCCGTCGGTCACGAGCTCCACATAGATCTTCTTGCCGATATATTTGCCCGCCGCGATCGACGTCTTCTGGCCGGTCGTGATGTCGGCGGGCTCGACGCGCAGCCGGTCGAGATGCGCGACGCGGCGCACCGCGTTGATCGGATCCAGGCTGCCGGTGCCGCCCGTGCGCAGGCCGTTGACCGCCGCCGCCAATTGCAGCGCCTCGGGCGCGGAGAGGTTGGCGATCGAGGTGCCGAACAGCAGCCGCGAGAGCAGCTCGTCCTCTGGCAGCGCGGGGGTGCTGGTGAAGCTGATCTCGGGCTTGGTGCCCGTGCCGGAAACCTGGATCGAGGCGCTGACCCCCTGCACGCTCGCCTTGGCGACGATGTCGAGCGCTGGATCGACGGGCGTCGCGCCCGAGAAGCGGATGATCCCGCGATCGAGATCGAAGCGCCGCCCGGCGAACTCGTAATTGCCACGCACGAGATCGGCACGGCCGGTGATCGCGGGATTGTCGACGCTGCCCTTGATGGCGAGCTTGGCATGCCATTCGCTGTCGAGCCCGAGCCCGCGTACGAATAGCTGGTTGTGCGCCTCGGTGGTGAGATCGAGCGTCCAGGGTGCCGTGGGCACCGCCTCGCTATCCTCGTCGATCCGGTTGATCTCGTGCACCGCGAGATGCGGCACGCCCTGCGCCGCGGCCTGGCCGAATTTGTAGCTCGATCTGTCGAGCGTCACCTGGCCCGCGATCGTGCCGCCCTGCCCGTTGGATTTGATGGTCAGCGGCCCGGTGACGGTCGCGCCGACATCGTCGCGCGCGAGCAGCGCCGCGTGATGCGCATCGATCGCGATATCCATGCCCAGCCCGTGCGCGCCCGCGAAATCGAACGCGGCATGGCCGGTGAGGCTGCCATTGTCCTTGGTGCTGCCGGTGAACTGGTCGATCAGCAGCCGCGATCCGTCGAAGCGGCCAGCAGCCCTGATGCCGTCGATCACGGTGCCCGTGGTGCCGCTCTCGATCCGCGCGGCGCCGGTGGCGAGCGAACCGTGGATCAGCGGGTTGCGCGCGGTGCCGCCGATGTCCGCGCCGATCGCGACCGGGCCGGAGAGGTCGATCGTCTCGATCCCGGTCAGCCGCCACAGCGTATCGATCGGGCCATTGTAGCGAAGCTGCGCGAACAGCGGCGCCGCCAGCAGCCGGTCGGCGAGCGTGCCCGCACCCGCGATCGGCGAGAGCCGGGCCTGCGCGCGGCCGATCACCTTGCCGCCGCTTTGCGCGATGGCGCGCATCGCCGCGCCCGTGCCGGTCAGCACCGCGGTAAGCCCGAGATCGACGGGGCGCGAGGAGAGGATCAGCCCGGCGCGGCTTAATCCCCGGATGCGCAGATCGGCGCGGCCGGTGGGCAGCGCGCCGGGTGCGGCGATGCCGTAGTCGAAGCGCCCGGTCGCTTCGCCGCTGAGGCCCAGGCCGGGCTTGAGAATGTCGAGCACCGACAAGGGCATCGCATCGAGGCTCGCCTCGAAGGCGGTGGCGGCATTGCCGAAATGGCCCGCGACGGTAGCGCTTCCGCCCGCGAAGGTGAGGCTCGCGGGGCTCAGGATCCAGCTGTCGCCGACACGGCGGAGCAGCGCGGGCGCGGCGAGGCTGACCGGACGACCGTCGATCGTGCCCTGCCCGCGCACCGCATAGCCGTCGGCGGTGATCAGCGTATCGCTCTGAAACGCGAAGGCACGGCCGCGCGAGCCCGAGACCGAGGCGAGCAGTTCGCCCCTGCCGCCGATCAGCTTGGCGTGCGCCGCCAGTCGCGCAAGCGCGATCGATCCACGATGCAGGCCCTGTGCCGAGAGCGTCGCATCGACATGCGTGCCGGCGGGATCGAGCAGCAGATCGGCATCGACCTTGCCGCTGCGCACGCTCGCGCCGAGATCGCCCGCGAGCGTGGCGTGATCGCCGGTGACGTGGACCGCGATATGCTGGAGGCCGCGCTGCGGCGCGAAATCGAGCGTGCCGCCGATGCCGCCACCGGCGAGCGCGAGCTGTCCCGTAAAGCCGCCGGGATCGGCGCGCAGCAAGCCCTTGCCCGTGGTGCCGCTGACGTTCAGCGCATCGACGCGGATCGTCGTCGGCGCGCCCGGCGGGGTCAGGATCGCACCCGATCCGGTGAAGGCGCCGAGCGTCGATCCGCCCGACGTCGTCATCGCGAAGCCGCCGGGGGTCGGATCGAGGTTCAGCTTCACCGCGGCCAGCCCCAGTGCGTCGAGCGGATGATCCAGCAGCAGCCCGATCCGGGGATGATCGATCATCCCATCGAGCGTCAGCTTGAACGGACCGTAGGCGGTCTGCTTGCCCGCGCCGGCAAACTGGAAGCTGCCGTCCTTGAGCCGCGTGCCGCTACCCACGATCGCGATCGCGGGCGCGCTGAGCTTGAGGTTGGCGAAGTGGAGGATGCCGTCGGGGGTGCGCGTCAGCTCGGTGTCGAGCACGGGCAGCCCGCCCGCCAGCGAATTGAGGAAGCCGTTGTCGAAGCGCCGCACCCAGGCCTTGCCGTGACCCTGCACCACGGTGCCATGACCGCCGGCGCCGGGCAGTATCTTGAGCTCAGTGAGCACGTCGACGATGCCGAGACCGGGGATCAGATAGCGCTGCAGCCCGCCCGACAGATCGACCGAATAGCCGCCCGTGACCAGATCGACGAGCAGCGCGAGCTTACCCGACAGCTTGTCCGACTTGAGCGCGAGCCCGTTGCCCGTCAGCAGCTTGGTCGTCACCTCGAGCGTACCCGCGACCGACAGGTTGGCGAGGATGCCCCCAGCAACGTCGCCGACGCCGGTGACGCGGCGCGCGGTCAGCCGGATCGGCAGCGTCAGCGCGGGCCCGCCGAGATGCCCCGCGCCCGCCGCCTCGACGCCCTCGAACCCGGTCTGGTCGAACGCGAACTGCGGCGAGGTCAGCGCGTAGCGGAAGCCGGCGTGACGGAAGGTGCCGGTCAGTTCGGCGTGGAGGTGGACCTCGCGCCCGGTCATGTTTGGGAACAGCGCGGGCGGCTGGAGCAATGCCGCGTCCACGTGCAGCGGATCGAAGCTGCCATGCGCGAGATCGATCACGCCCTTCGCCGCCAGAGTCAGCGCGGGCGAGGCGAGCTTGAGCGATCCGTCGATCCGGCGATCCTGATAATGCGCGGCGCCCGCGACGCGGACCAGCGGCCCGGCGAGCCGCTGCACCTTGCCCTGCGTGATCGAGCCGGGCGTGATGTGGCCCGACAGCGCATAATGGTCGCGCGCCTCGGTCAGCGCGAGATCGGCGATCCGCCGCCCGCCGACGTCGAGCCGTCCGCGTCCGTGCCAGCCCGCCCATCGCCCCGTCCCGTCGACGAGCATCGCGATCGGCCGGCGCGCGCCGAGCAGCCCGGGCACGACGCCGTCGGCCGGCGACAGCAGCCGCGCGTCGAGATCGAACACGTCGCGATCCGGCTCAGTGTCGAGCGCGAGCGCGAGTTGGTCGCCCGCGGACGACTTCGCCTTGACGCCGATCACCGCGCGCCCGACGCCGGTATCCGCCTGGCCGACGATCCGCACCAGCCGCCGCTGCGCGCCCGCGACGCCGGGTTCGAGCCGCAACCTGAGATCGAGCGCGCCGATATGAATGCGGTAGCCGGGGATGATCGGCTGCCCTTCCCTGCCGGGCCGCAGCTTGGGCAGACGGTGGACGATCACCAGATCGGAGGCGAGCCGATCGACGTGCAGCCGGTTGGCGATCCAGCGCCCCGGCCGCCAATCGAGCTGGACGCTCGGCGCTTCGAGGAACAGGCCTTGCGGATCGGAGAGACGCAGGTCGCGGATGCGCGCGTGGCGCCAGATCGATCCGTCGATCCGGCCGATGTGGATGCGCAGCCCGCTCGACGGCTTCAATTCGGCGATGCGGTCGACGATGAAGCGGTGCCCCGCATCGGTGTCGATCCCGAAGCCGACCCCGCCTGCGACGACCATCAGCAGCGCGACGATCCCGCCCAGCCAGCGCACCGGCCACGGCCAGCGGCGACGTGACGGCGCCTCGATCGTCTCGACGGTGCCCGTCTCGCCCGCCATCAGAAGGCCTGGCCCAGCGAGACGTAGACCGCGACGCGGCTGTCGCCCGCCTCCCGGTTGATCGGCGTGCCGACGTCGACGCGCACCGGCCCGAAGCTGGTGTAGTAACGAAAACCGAGCCCGGTGCCGTAGCGCATGCCGGTGAATTTGGGCAGCGACTGGCTGTAGAGATTGCCGCCGTCGAGGAACGGCACCACGCCGAAATTGCCGAAGCGGATGCGCGCCTCGAGCCCGAACTCGGCGAGGCTCGATCCGCCGACGGGATCGCCATCGACGTCGCGCGGGCCGATCTTCTGATAGCCGAAGCCGCGCACCGATCCGCCGCCGCCCGAATAGAAGCGCCGCGTCGGTGCGATGTCGTCGCTGTCGGCGCCCTGGATCGATCCCAGCCGCACGCGCTCGGCGAAGACGAGGCGATCGCCGACCGGCTGGTAGGCCGATCCGTCGAGTTG
This sequence comes from uncultured Sphingomonadaceae bacterium, assembly GCA_964247655.1. Taxonomy (GTDB): domain Bacteria; phylum Pseudomonadota; class Alphaproteobacteria; order Sphingomonadales; family Sphingomonadaceae; genus Solisphingomonas. The sequence continues at coordinate 160,839 of CAXTVK010000001.1, forward strand.
GATGCGGACATATTCGAACGGCTTGCCGCGGAACGAGATTTCGGGCGAAACGCGCGCCGACAGCCGATAACCCTTGGTCGGATTGAGCAGGTCGTCCGATCCGTCATAGCCCAGGCTGAGCGGGATCGCGGCGATGTAATAGGTACGGCGGCGCGCCTCGCCGGTCGCCTGGATCACGTCGCGCTCGTCGGACACCGCGAGTTCGGCGCCGTAGCTGTAGGTCCATTTCTTCTGGAAGATGATATTGGTCTGGCGCTCGATGTCGGCGGCGAGATCGACCGTCCGCGCCTCGAAGGCGGGGACGTTGAGGTGATCGACGGTGAACTGCGTGACCAGCGCCTGGTCGCGCCGGTAGAAATCGTTGCGCCGGAAGACCGCGGAGGCGAGCTGCTCCTGCGTTCCCAGCACGCCGCGCAGCGTCAGGCTGCCCTCGGGCGGAAACAGGTTGCGGTGCGTCCAGTCGGCCTCGGCGGTGATGCCCTGCCCACTGCCGTAGCCCAGCGTGCCGACGGTGGCGGTGGTGAGGTAGCCGATCGTGCCGGCGGTGGTGCGCGGGCCCGTGACGTAGCCGAGCGACGCCGAGACGGTGCGCGGCGGCGCAGGCTCGAGATGCACGTCGAGATCGAAGACCTGCGGATCGGCGGTGCGCACCGGCGTCACCTGCGCGACCGAGACCAGCCCGGTCTGGATCAGCGCGCGGCGCAGATCCTCCACCCGCGCCGCATCGTAGCGGTCGCCTGGGTGCACGCGCGAGATCAGCTGGATGTGCTTTGCACCGAAGACATGCTTGCCCGACAGCACATAGCTGCCGAAGCGCATCTGCCGGCCCGGATCGACGGACAGCGCCAGCGTCGCGCGGTGCGTCTCGTGATCGATCTCGATATCGGGATCGGCGACCGTGGCGAAAGCATAGCCGCGGTTGCCCAGTGCCGCCTTGAGCGCGGCGATCCCGGTATTGACCTTGTCGGTATCGACCGGATCGCCCGCACGCACGCCGAACGCGCCGATCAGCAACGCGCTGTCCGTCCCCGTCGACGCGACGCCCGGCAAGGTGACGCTGGTGAAGCTGTACGCGGGCCCAGGCGCGGCGACGAGCGTGACCTGCAGCTTGGGAGTGCCCGTCGCGGGCCCGGCCTGATTGCCGACGCGGGTATCGACCTCGGCGTCGTAATAGCCATAGGCACGCAGCAGATCGCGCAGCAGATCGGCATCGGCGCGCGCGCGCCGGTCGATCTGCGCGATGTTGGCGGGTTTGCCGACGTCCTGGTGCAGCGCGGACAGCGTATCGAAGCGCTCGCGCAAACCTGCGGCGGCGATCCCGTCGAGCCCGTCGAGCGTCACGACGTAGCGGCGGTCGCCGGTGGCGTCGGTCGTCGCGGCGGAGGCGGCGATCGCGGTGGAGGCCGGCGCGCCGACGACGCCCGGCTCGGTCGGCAGGTTGCCCAGCGCCGCATCGGGCTTGGCGAGATCGGGCCAGTCGACGCCAAGGCCGGGCAGCGGCGCCATCGGCGAATTGGGATCGAGCGTGGCGTCGCCGGCGGGGGACGGCGCCGGCACGGGGCCAGGCGCGGGACCGGGCGCGGGAGTCGGGGGGGCCGCCTGCGTCTGCCCGCGGGCCGCGATCGGGCAGACGACGATGACAATCGCGGCGCAGGCGCATCGGGCGCGGCACCACGAGGCGGCAGACGACATGGCAGGACCCTAGCGCGGCGCCGTCACCTCCGCCAGCGTCGATCGGTCACAGGCCGGCCACGCCAAGGCGCGGCAAAGGCTCAGTGAAGCAGGCCGCCCGGCTCGGGATCGCCGAGCACGAGGATCGCGCGGCCGACGCGGCACCAGCGCGTGTAATGGATGTGGTTGCCGATATCGCGGCTGCGCTCGGCGCGCGTCGCGGCTTCGGCGAGCGCGCTCTCGCCGAAGCGATCGAGCAGGTCGGAAGCGCCGTCATAGGCCTCGCGGTCGACGACGAAGAGTGTCTGATCCAGCAACGCCTACCCCCGAACTTGCGATGGCATGCCCTAGCCGCCCGCCGGTTAAGCAGCCGCCGCAGGGAAAGGGTAAACGTCGCCGACACCATCCGGCGCCGCGCCACGGCGATGCTGGCGCGGATCGGCGGATCGTGGCAGGAGGCCCGGATGACCGATCGCAACGGGCCGCAAGCCGGCGGCTTCCTCCTCGCCCTATGCATCCTCGTCGGCGCCCTGATCGGCACCGTCGAGCGCGAACCCAGCATCGGCGTGATCGTCGGCACCGCCGTGGGCATCGTCATCGCGGTCGCGCTGTGGCTGAAGGACCGGATGCGGACGCCGCTGTAGGCGGGCTATTACATCCTCCCCCGGAGGGGGAGGGGGACCGCCCGCAGGGTGGTGGAGGGGTAGACCACTTCGCTGATCGGCGCTGACCCTTCCGAGGTCGGACACCCCTCCACCACTCGCTTCGCGAGCGGTCCCCCTCCCCTGAAAGGGGAGGATTGATTCACAATCGCCGCCCCGCCCACAGCACGCGACCGATCACGTCGACGCCGCCCGCCAGATCGACCGGCCCCGCCGCCGGATTGTCGCTGCGCACGCCGAACCCGTCGCCTTCGCGCACCAGCCGCTTGACCAGCACCACGCCATCGACGCGCAGCACGTAGACGCCGTCGCGCAACGCATCGCCGGCATCGCGGCCGTCGACGAGGATCTCGTCGCCGTCGGCCAATGTCGGCAGCATCGAATCGCCGCGTACCGCGATCACCGAAAGGCCGTCATGGCCGCCCCCGGGGCGTAGTCGCCGCAGCCATTGTTCGGAAAAGCCCATGCCCGCGGTCGACAGCCGGTCCTCGCCGATCGCGCCCGGCCCCGCAGACGCCGCGGTATCGAGCACGGGCACCGTCACCAGCACCGGCGCCGTCTGGCGCATAGCCGGCTGGGCGCCCAGCCACGCCTCGGGCACGCCGAAATAGCGCGCCAGCCGCTGCCGATCCGCCTCCGCCAGCCGCCGCGGCGAGCCGCGCTTGATGAACTGCTGGATATACGCTGGATTGCGACCGATCAGCCGCGACAGCGACGAGCAATCCTCACCGCGCTCGTCGATGAGGCGCCCGAGGATGGCGCGCGGGTCGTCCGTCTCCATCGCTTTGTCCTAGCGATAGGAAAAATCCTAGACAAGTAGGAATTCGAGAACAAAACAGGTCCACGAAGAGTCGGGCGAGTCCGAGGGAGGTCGAGTTTCCATGCATCTGCTCACGCGAATCCAGCGGCATCTGCGCCGCACGGATACCACGGCGACGCAATTCGGGCGCGAGGTGGTCGGCGATCCGCGCTTCGTCTTCGATCTGCGCAACGGGCGGGAGCCGCGTGCCGGCACCGTCCAGCGCGTCCATGCCTGGCTCGACGCACAGGCCGGAGGCCCGCGATGAGCCGCTGGTCTGCCGATCGCTCGCGCTCCGAGCTGCTGCGTTCGCTCGCACCGCATGTCGGGCCGTTCACCATGATGAGCGGCGAGAGCCGGGACTGGGCGAGCGCGCTGTTTCTCGGCGCGCGGCATCGGCTCGCGCTCGCGCTGGACGGCGACCGCGCGGCGGAACGCGCCGAACGGCTCCGCGAGACGCTGCCCGAGATGGAGATCGACCTGCGCGGCGGCTTCGTCGCGGATATCCAGCTGATCGTGACGATGCGCGACGATCGGGTCGTGCTCGGTATCGAGGCGCTGACGATCGAGGAGGCCGAGACGCCGATCGATCGGGACGTCGCGGTCAGCCGCGGCGTTCGGCGAGCCGGTTGAGTTCGTCGAGCGCATCGCGCAGCGCGGGTCGCATGTCGCGCGCCGCCGCCACCGGACGGCCCGCACGGCGCTCCATGCCCGCCGACAGACGCTCCATCATGGCGGCGATGGTCTGATCCTGGGTCCGTTCGGCGGCCGCGCGAGGGACGATCGCGGCGACGGGCAACGGCTCGACGATGGCGGGCTCTGCGCTGGGGGCCTCGGCGATCGCCAAAGCGTCGATGAACGGCGTGCCGAGCGCATAGTCTTCGGCAGGTTCGGCGATCGGCGCGACGTCGGGCGTTTCAGCGACCGGCTCCGCCTCGACGGCAGCATCGGCCGAGGCTTCTGCAGCCGCCTCGATTGGCGCCTCGACCTCGACATAATCGCCCTCGACGATCGCTGCTTCGGTCTCGGCCTCTTCGCCGACCAGGAGTTCGGGCTCGCTATGCACCGGCGGCGGCACGAAGGCGCCGACATCCATGAAGGGCTCGCCGAGATCGCGGCTGGCGCGGATCGGCGCGCGCGGCGGCGCATCGGGATGACGATCGGCGCGGCGCAGGCGGACGAGGCGGTCCTCCGGCACGCCCGAAGGCGCATCGATATCGTCGGAGAGATCGATGTCCTCGTCCGCGGGCACGGCGTTCGCCGGGCGACGCATCGCGCGGTAACCGACGATGCCGCAGACGAGCGCGAGGAGCAGTGCCAGCACGATATGGCCGGGCGTCCCCGTGTGGCCCGCGACCGGCAGACGACCGAACAGCGCATGCGGCATCGCCAGGACAGCGAACGCGGCCGCGCCGGCGAGCACCAGCGCCAGCGGCGTCTCGAAGTGCCAGCGGTCGACCGTCCTGAGGATCTGCGTCGCCATGGTCTCGTCGTCCCGATCTTACGAACTTAAAGCTTCGCGGCCACCATGGCGCGCGATGTCGGACTTTTTTGTGCCAGAACTTGGTAAACGGGAAGATAACGCTTTGCGTTGCATGCCCAGTCACGCTCGGCCTCGACGAAGCGGACGCCGGCGGCGCGACGCGCCTCCCAGCTGCCTCGGTCGGCGAACACGCCCGCCAGCGAGACGGCGATCGCGTGCGGATCGTCGGGCGCGAACAATTTACCGGTCTCGCCGTCGCGGATCAGCTCGCGGTGGCCGCCGATGTTCGAGGCGGCGACCAGCCGGCGCTGCGCCATCGCCTCGAGCGGCTTCAGGGGGGTCACGAGATCGGTCAGCCGCATCTTCTTGCGCGGATAGCAGAGGATGTCGATTAGCCCATAATAGCGCTCGACCTGATCGTGCGGCACGCGGCCGACGAAATGGATGCGATCCGCGACCGGCGAGGCGAGCGCCTGACCTTTAAGCGCATCGGCGCGCGGGCCGCCACCGACGAGCAGCAGATGCGCCTGTGGGCGCACAGCGACGAGCGCGGGCATCGCCGCGATCAGATCGTCGATGCCCTCGTAATCGTAGAGCGAGCCGATGAAGCCGACGACCTCGGCACCGTCGAGCCTGAGTTCGGTGCGCAGCGCGGTGTCGGGTGGCGGCGGATCGCCGAACAGCCCGAGATCGACGCCGTTGGGCGACACCATGATCTTGGCGCGAGGCACCCCGCGCGAGACGAGGTCGCCGCGCAGCCCTTCGCAGATCACCGCGACCGCATCCGCGCGCTTCACCGCCCACGTCTCGAGCGCGCGCGTTGCGCGGTAGCGCAGCGAGCCCTCGGTGCCGGTGCCGTTGCCGACCGCCGCATCCTCCCAGAAGGCGCGGATCTCGTAGAGCAGCGGCAAGCCGAACTTTCGGGCGACGGATCGCGCGGCGAGCGCGGTGAGCACCGGCGAATGCGCGTGGAGGATGTCCGGCTGGAAATCGGCGACCGCGCGTTCGATCGCCCTGGTGAAGGCGCGAACCTCCCGGATTTCGGACAGCACCGGCGCCCCTGCCCGCACGACTCCGCCACGGAAGAAGCGCAGCCCGTCATGCATTTCCCACGCCCCCTCGTCGATCGCCGCCTGCGCCGCGTGCCGCGCACCGGTGACGCTCGCGACCTGCAGCCCCAGCCCTTGCTGCGCCTTGAGGATCGCGCGCGTGCGGAAGGTGTAGCCGCTGTGGAGCGGCAGCGAGTGATCGAGGATGTGGAGGATCCGCATGAGTGGAGCGCTTCGTCCCGCATCGTGTGTCCCGCAGCGGGACTTTCCTTGCGCTCCCCTGCCATGGCAAGGCTTAACGCGGCGTCAACCGCATCGGGTTAGGGCCGTTGCTCGACCAGGGTGGAAGGAGCAGGGCGATGATCGATACTTTCGCGCTCGCGCTCGCGCACGGCCTGCTCGCGCTCACCGCCTGGCGGCTGTTCCGCCGCCCCGATCTCGATTCGGACGACGGCGTCAGCGTCAGGAAGGTCTGGGGGCGCAAGCCCGATGCATGACCTCGCGCTCGTCGGCTTCATCGTCGCGCTGATCGCGCTCGGCACGCAGAAGCCGTTCATGTTCGTGCTGGGCTATGCCTATGTCGATATCGTCTCGCCGCAGCGGCTCTCCTATTATCTGCTCAATTCGATCCCGGTCTCGCTGATCTTCTTCCTGCTCGCGGTCGGCGGATTCATGGCGGTCGACGACAAGACGGGTACGCGGCTGTCGGGCCGGCAGGTGCTGCTGATCCTGCTGCTGCTGTGGTGCGGCTACACGACCTTCACCGCCGATTTCCCCGTCGCCGCGCTCGAAAAATGGGATTGGGTGTGGAAGGCGCTGGTGTTCGCGATCTTCCTGCCGTTCACGCTGCGCACGCGGCTGCGGCTCGAGGGGCTGCTGCTGTTCATGGTCCTCTCGGCCTCGTCGATCATCGTCGTCGGCGGGATCAAGACCATGCTCGGCGGCGGCGGCTACGGCACGCTCAATCTCGGGATCAGCGACAATTCGGGGCTGTACGAGGGATCGACGATTTCGACGGTCGCGATCGCGATCATCCCGACGATCTTCTTCCTCGCCAAGCACGGCACGATCTTCCCGCGCGGCTGGATGGTGCGGGTGTACAGCCTGGCGCTGGTCGGCGCGTGCCTGCTGATCCCGATCGGCACAGCGACGCGCACCGGGCTGATCTGCATCGGGCTGGTCGCGATAATGGGGCTGCGCGATTCGAAGCGCCGCTTTCTGTACATGGGCGCGATGACGGTCGCGGTGATGGTCGCGATCCCCTTCCTGCCGCACACCTACACAGCGCGGATGCACACCATCCAGGGCTATCAGTCCGATGAATCAGCCTCGACGCGCGTCGCGGTGTGGGGCTGGACGTGGAACTACGTGCAGGATCATCCGGCGGGCGGCGGCTTCGCGGCCTATCTCGGCAACCATATCGTGATCGATCTCAAGGATGCGCGCGGCCAGCCGATCAACAACGCGATCGAGTACGACAAGGCGCGCGCCTTCCACTCGGCCTATTTCGAGATGCTGGGCGAGCAGGGCTTCGTCGGCTTCGGGCTGTGGGCGCTGCTCCACCTGACCGGGCTGTTCCGGCTCGAGCTACTGCGCCGCCGCTTCCGCCGATCGACCGAGGAGAGCGAGCACTGGATCGCGCCGCTCGCGACCGCGCTGCAGCACGGCCACATCATCTATCTGGTCGGATCCTTGTTCATCGGCATCGCCTTCCAGCCGTTCGTCTACATGATGATCGCCTGCGAGATCGGGCTCGACTCCTACGTCCGTCGCACCCGCCCCGAGACTCCACGCGTCGCGATGGGGGGCGGCACGCAGCCGTCGGCCGGTCGAGCGTTGCCCGCGTGACGCGACCCGAACTGCGCCCGCTCACCTCGGTACGCGGGATCTTCGCCTGGATGGTGGTGCTCTATCACATCCGCCTCGCCTGCCTGGGCTGGATGCCGATCGGGCTGATCCATGTGCTCGCCAAGGGCTATCTGGCGGTCGATTTCTTCTTCCTGCTCTCGGGCTTCGTGATCTGGCTCAACTATGGCGAGCGGTTGCGCGCGCCGGGTGCCATACCCGACTTCCTCGTCCGCCGGCTCGCGCGGGTATGGCCGCTGCACGCGGTGATGCTGGCCTTCGGCGCGGCGCTGGCGCTGGCGCTGCTCGCGACGGGGCGGCAGGCGGCGCATTTCCCGTTCGCGCTGCTGCCGCTGCATCTCGCGATGATGCAGGATTGGGGCTGGTCCAACGCCTTGCTGTGGAACGATCCCGCCTGGTCGATCAGCGGCGAATGGGGCGCCTATCTGCTGACGCCGCTGGTGGTGCTGGTCCTGCCCAGGCGGCGCTTGCCGACGCCGCTGCTTCTGATCGCCGCCGCAGTCCCGCTGCTGGCGCTGTTCGCGCTGCTGATCGCGGGCCATGGCGGGCTCGGCTATTCGATCTCGGAATTCGGGCTGCTGCGCTGCCTCGCCGAATTCTCCTGCGGCACGATGCTGTCCGAACTGTGGCGGCGCTGGCGCGGCGATAGGCGGATCGAGCTGGGGTGCTGGATGGCGGGCATCGCGATGCTCGCGGCATGGGGCGCGGGCGTGCCCGAGACGCTGGCGCTGCCCTTCGCCTTCGCCGCACTGCTGCTCGCGCTGGCGCTCGGCGCCGAGCGACCGCGGCACCCGCTGGCGGGGCGCTGGATCCACTGGCTGGGCGAGATCAGCTACGCGACCTATCTGTCGCATTTCCTGCTGTTCTTCGCGTTCAAGCTCGCCTTCGTCCGCGACGAGTTCGATGCGCCGCCCGCCTCGATCGCCGCCTATCTGCTGCTCGTGCTCGTCGCCTCGGCGCTCCTCTATCACGGCGTCGAGCGGCCCGCGCAGCGCGCGATCCTTGCCGCCTGGAAGCGCCGCCAGGACGCGTCGCCTCGCGCCGTGGCCGCCGCAAACGGCTGACGCCGCCGGAACGATCCCGCGCCCGATCGCGTTGGCCCGGCACCTGATCGATGCCGAGGCGCGGATGACGAACACCAAGCTGACCTATGTCGACGACGACCTGCCCGGCCTAACGCGCCGCAAGGCCGGCCGAGGCTGGGGCTATTTCGACGCGCACGGCACGCGCATCACCGATCGCGACGAGATCGACCGGCTCAACGCGATCGGCATGCCGCCCGCCTACAAGGATT
>CAXTVK010000002.1:0-118759 GCA_964247655.1 uncultured Sphingomonadaceae bacterium
CATCGCTCTCAGCATCCAGATGATCGTAGAAGATACCGCCGACGCCGCGCTGCACGCCCCGGTGCGGGATCGCGAAATAGTCCTCGGCCCATTGCCGGTAACGCGGATAGTCGCCGACCGGGGCATGCGCCTCGCAGGCGGACCGCAGCGCGGCATGGAAGGCGTCGGTATCTTCCGCATAGGGCAGCGGCGGATTGAGATCGGCGCCCCCGCCGAACCAGCGCTTGCCCGTCGTCAGGAAGCGCGTGTTCATGTGGACCGCGGGCGCGTGCGGGTTGGCGAGATGCGCGACGAGGCTGATCCCGGTCGCGACGAAGGCGGGGCTGTCGCCGGCGCCATGGATCGTCTTGGCGAAGTCGGCCGAGAAGGCGCCGCCGACGGTCGAGACGTTGACGCCGACCTTCTCGAACACGCGGCCCTTCATCACGCCGCGCACGCCGCCGCCGCCGCGCGCGTCCGGATCGTCCTCGCGGTTCCACGGGGTGTAGGCGAAGGCGGCATCCGATCCCGCCTCGCGCTCGATCGCCTCGAACGTCGCGCAGATCCGGTCGCGCAAGGCTTCGAACCAGGCACGCGCCGCGGCTTGTTGCGGGTCGAGCGGGATCATGCCGGCCATCCTTCGGTTTGTCGCAGCGCTTCGGCGGCGGCCATCGCTACCGCGGTGGCGATATTGAGCGAGCGCGCGTCGGCGCTGATCGGGATGCGCAGCCGCAGCGTCGCCGCCTCATGGACATGGCGCGGCGCGCCGGCGCCTTCCGACCCGAACAGCAGGACGTCGTCGGGCGTGAACCACGCATCGGGGAGGCGGACATCGCCCGCGGTGGTGAACAGCAGCAGCCGCGCCGGCGTCGCCGCCCGGAATGCCGCCCAATCGGCGTGGCGGGTGACCGCGGCGCGTTCGGCATAGTTCATGCCCGCCCGCGCGAGTGCGCGGTCGCCGAAGGCGAAGCCGCACGGCTCGATCACATCGACCGCGAGCCCCAGACAGGCGGCGAGGCGCAGGATCGTGCCGACGTTCCCGGCAATCTCAGGCTGATGGAGGGCGATGCGCATATTGGTTTTCGCTAGGCCATCGCGACCCCGTTTCGCAAGCGCGAGAAAATCGAGGTTGGCAAAGCCGCGAAAGCGACGCTATCACCCCCGGGCGGCAAGCCCCGGGGACATGGGGCACGTCGTATGTGCTTTGGGGGGCTCCGCGAATTTCGTGCCTGATCCCTCGGGCGAACGTTTTTCCGTAGATGCCGAGGGCTGAGTGCATGGCGACGCTTGAGACCACCGACGACCCCAACCAGAGGCCTCCGGTGATCGGCGGCGCCTATGACGAGGGTCAGGGCGCGCGGCGTCGCGACTTCCTCAATATCGCCGCGGTGAGCTTCGCCGGCGTCGGCGCCGCCGCGGTGCTGATCCCGCTGGTCAACCAGATGAACCCGTCGGCCGACGTGCTCGCGCTCGCGGCGGTCGAGGTCGACCTCTCCAAGATCGCCGCCGGCTCGGGCATCAAGATCGCCTGGCGCAAGCAGCCGGTGTTCGTCCGCTATCTGATGCCCGCCGAGATCGCCGAGGCCAAGGCGGTGCCCGTCGCATCCTTGCGCGATCCCCAGACGCTCGATGAGCGGACCAAGCCCGGCCATGAGAATTGGCTGATCACGATGGCGGTCTGCACGCATCTCGGCTGCGTCCCGCTCGGCATCACGCCGACCGAGAGCCGCGGCCAATATGGCGGCTATTTCTGCCCCTGCCACGGCTCGCAATACGACACCGCCGGCCGCATCCGCGCCGGGCCCGCGCCGAAGAATCTCGTCGTGCCGGAATATGCGTTCAAATCCGCCACCACCGTGCAGATCGGTTGAGGGACTAACCAATGAGCTTCCCCTGGGCCGCGCATTACGCGCCGAAGAACCCGTTCATGCGCTGGATGGACGAGAAGCTGCCGCTGCCGCGGCTGGTCTATAATGCGGTCGGCGCCGGCTATCCGGTGCCGCGCAACCTCAACTATTTCTGGAACTTCGGCGTGCTCGCCGGCGCCGCGCTCGGCATCCAGATCATCACCGGCGTGATCCTGGCGATGCACTATGCCGCCAACGGCACGGTCGCGTTCGACAGCGTCGAGCACATCATGCGCGACGTGAACTCGGGCTGGCTGCTGCGCTACGCGCATGCCAATGGCGCGAGCTTCTTCTTCATCGTCGTCTATCTGCACATCTTCCGCGGGCTCTATTACGGATCGTACAAGGCGCCGCGCGAGATGGTGTGGCTGCTCGGCGTCGTGATCTTCCTGCTGATGATGGCGACCGCCTTCATGGGCTATGTCCTCCCCTGGGGGCAGATGAGCTTCTGGGGCGCGCAGGTGATCACCGGCTTCTTCTCGGCGATCCCGATCGTCGGCGAGCCGATCCGGATGTGGCTGCTGGGCGGCTTCGCGCCCGACAACGACGCGCTCAACCGCTTCTTCTCGCTCCACTATCTGCTGCCGTTCGTGATCGCGGCCGTCATCGTGCTGCACATCTGGGCGCTGCATCTGCCCGGCTCGAACAACCCGACCGGCGTCGCGGTGCAGGGGCCGGAGGACACCGTGCCCTTCCATCCCTATTACACCGCGAAGGACGGCTTCGGGCTCGGCGTGTTCCTGATCTGCTTCTCGCTGATGGTGTTCTTCGCGCCCAACGCGCTGGGGCATCCCGACAACTACATCCCGGCCAACCCGCTCTCGACCCCCGCGCACATCGTGCCCGAATGGTATTTCCTGCCCTTCTACGCGATCCTCAAATCCTTCACCGCCAACTTCCTTGGCGTGCCGGCGAAGCTGTGGGGCGTGATGGCGATGTTCGGCGCGATCCTGCTGCTGTTCTTCCTGCCGTGGATCGACCGCTCGCCGATCCGCTCGGGCAATTACCGGCCGATCTACAAGAAGCTGTTCTGGGTGCTCGTCGTCGACGTGCTGCTGCTCGGCTATCTGGGGCAGGCCGAGGTGACGCCGACCGTGGTGCTGCTCAGCCAGCTCTGCGCCGGCTATTATTTCGCGCATTTCCTGATCGTCATCCCGATCATCGCGAAGTTCGAGACGCCCTTGCCGCTGCCCAACTCGATCAGCGAATCGGTGCTGCACGGGGAGGCTGCCGAGGCGGCCCCCACCGGCACCGCCGCGACCGCCTGATCCAGGGAGACGAACCGCACATGCTTCGCTTTTTCGCCCCCCTGATCGCTCCGTTCGTCGGCGCGCTCTTCGTCTGCTCGCTGCTGTGGGCGATCGTGATGTCGCCGCATGCGCCGGCGATCCATCTGGCGTCCGAGGAATTCCACCTCGCGCCCAAGGACATTCACTACAGCTTCGAGGGGCCGCTCGGCCGCTACGACAACCAGCAGCTGCAGCGCGGCTTCCAGGTCTACAAGGAGGTCTGCTCCGCCTGCCACTCGATGCGGCTGGTGGCGTTCCGCGATCTGGAAGAGATCGGCTTCACCAAGCCCGAAGTGAAGGCGCTGGCCAAGGGCTGGGCGACCGAGACGCCGTCGCTGAACCCGGATACCGGCGAGGCTGCGACCCGCAAGTCGCTGCCGTCGGACTTCTTCCCCGGCCCCTATCCCAACGAGATCGCGGCGCGCGCCGGCAACAACAATGCGCTGCCGCCGGACATGAGCCTGCTCGCCAAGGCGCGCGAGGGCGGCCCCGCCTATATCGCGTCGCTGGTCACCGGCTATGCCGACGTGCCGGCCGATCTCAAGAAGCAGTTCCCCGACTTCAACGTGCCGCCGGGGCTGCACTACAATCCCTATTTCGCCAATCTCAACATCGCGATGCCGCCGCCGCTGGTGAGCGACGGCCAGGTCACCTACGCCGACGGCACCAAGGCGACGCGGCTGCAGATGGCGACCGACGTCTCGGCCTTCCTGATGTGGGCCGCCGAGCCCAAGCTGGAGAACCGCAAGCGCACGGGTATCGCGGTGGTCGGCTATCTGATCATCGCGACGCTGCTGGCGTTCGCGGCGTACCGCAACATCTGGCACGGCCGGAAGCACTGAGGGACGGGTTGAAGCCAAGCTTCAAACCCGTTCGCCCTGAGCAGGGCTGAGCGTAGTCGAAGCCCGCCCGTCGAAGGGCTGCCGCAGCGCATGCCCTTCGACTGCGCTCAGGGCGAGCACATCGGCGCCTGTGGCTGCCCTTCGACTGCGCTCAGGGCGAACGGAAGGGTGGTAAAAGCGCCTTTTCTTTCGCGCCCCGCCCTGCGATGCAGTGCAGCATGACGACCGACACCCTCGACATCGCCGCGCTGATCCGCACCATCCCCGACTTCCCCAAGCCCGGCATCCAGTTCCGCGACATCACCACGCTGCTGCTCGATCCGGCCGGCTTTGCCGCCTCGGTCGAGCGGCTGGCGGAAGCGGCGCCGACGGGTGTCGACCTGATCGCGGGGATCGAGGCACGCGGCTTCATCTTCTCGTCCGCAATCGCCCACCAGCTCGCCCGCGGCCTGCTGCTGATCCGCAAGACCGGCAAGCTGCCCGGCGTGACGGTCGGCGTCGACTATGCGCTCGAATATGGCACCGACCGCGTCGAGATGCATGCCGACGCCTGCGTGCCCGGCCAGAAGGTGCTGCTCGTCGACGACCTCATCGCGACCGGCGGCACCGCGCTCGCCGCGGTGCGGTTGCTGCGCGAGGCGGGCGCGGAGGTGGTCGGCGCGGCGTTCGTGATCGACCTGCCCGATCTGGGCGGCGCCGACCTGCTCCGCGCCGAGGGCGTCGCGGTCACGACGCTGGTCGGCTTCGAGGGCGATTGAGGCGCGACGGACGGCGTGGCGCGTTGCGCCGCTCCGCCGCCATGCTATCGCCGGTGCGGGGGACTGTAGAAAGGGTTTTCGTGCGCGCGCCAATCATATCGGGTCTTGCTCTGACGATCGCCGCCGGCGCGCCCGCGCTGGCGCAACCGCTCCACCAATATGCCGTGCTCGCCTTCGCCCCCGCCGGCGACCGCGTCGCCAGCGTCGAGAGCGCGGACGAGCCCGATGCGGCGACCGACGCGCACGGCGCGATCGTCGTGCGCGCGGCCTCCGATGGCCATATCCTCGCGCGGCTCGATCCGTGCAGGACGTGCGGCTATTCGGGGCTCGCCTTCGGCCCGGCAGGCCAGCTCGCCTTCGTCGCGCGCGACAAGAAGAGCGGCACGGCGACGCTGATGGTGCAGGCGGGCCGCACACCGCGACGGCTCGCGACGGTCGAGGGGCTTGCCGCGACGCCGCGCTGGTCGCCCGACGGCAGCCGGATCGCGCTGCTCGTCACGATCGGCGCGCGCAAGGAGACCGGCGCGACCCAGGCGGGGATCCGCCAGGTCGGCGAGATCGGGCAGGTCGACGACGAGCAGCGCATCGCGGTCGTCCCCGCCGCGGGCGGCGCGCTCCGCACCGTCTCGCCCGCCGATCGCTTCGTCTACGAATATGACTGGACGCCCGACGGCCGCGGCTTCGTCGCGACCACCGCCAGGGGCAATGGCGACGCCAATTGGTGGGTCGCGACGATCGACGCGATCGATGCGATTACGGGCGCGGTGCGCACGATCGCGAAGCCCGCGACGCAGGCGAATTTCCCCCGCGTCTCGCCCGACGGCAGGACCGTCGCCTACATCGGCGGGCTGATGAGCGATTTCGGTTCGGTCGGCGGCGACGTCTGGACGGTGCCCGTCGCGGGCGGCGAACCGAGCGACGTCACGCCGCACTACAAGGGCAGCTTCACCTCGCTGTCGTGGGATGCGAGCGGCCTGCGCGCCACCGCCCTGCTGGGCGCACAGGCGGCCGTCGTCCCGATCGATCCCGCCAAGGGCTCCGGCGAGCCGCTGTGGACCGCGCCCGCGAGTATCTCGGCGGCCGACGCCAAGGTCGCGTTCGCGCGCACCGGTGCGATGGCGACCGTCGCGCAGGATTACGAGCATGGCCCCGCGATCTTCGCCGGGCCGCTCTCCGCGCCGGTCAGGATCAGCCACGACAATGACGGCTATGCCCCGATCGTCTCGGCACGCAGCCTGACGTGGAAGAGCGGCGGCGCCGAGGTGCAGGGCTGGCTCGTCGCACCGCGGACCGCCACCGCGTCAACTGCCAAGGCGCCGATGATCACGGTCGTCCATGGCGGCCCTGCGGCGGCGACCACACCGAGCTTCGTGTGGCAGGGAACGCTCGCGGCGCTGTCCAGGGCGGGCTATTGGCTGTTCTTCCCCAATCCGCGTGGCAGCTACGGGCAGGGCGAGGCGTTCACCGCCGCCAATCGTCGCGATTTCGGCGGCGGCGATCTCAAGGACATTCTGGCGGGCATCGATGCCGCCGAGGCGGCCGCCCCGATCGACGACGATCGGCTCGGGCTGACCGGCGGCTCCTATGGCGGCTTCATGGCGATGTGGGCCAACACGCAGACGCACCGTTTCAAGGCGATCGCCGCCGCCGCCGGGCTGTCGAACTGGATCAGCTATTACGGCACCAATGGCATCAACACCTGGATGATCCCCTATTTCGGCAAGTCCGCCTATGACGATCCGCAGGCCTATTGGGACATCTCGGCGATCCGCGTGATCAAGCAGGCGCGCACGCCGACGCTGATCACGGTGGGCGAGCGCGACATCGAGGTGCCGCCGACGCAGTCGGTCGAATATTGGAACGGGCTCAAGGCGGCGGGCGTGCCGACCACGCTGGTCATCTATCCCGACGAGGGCCACGGCATCCGCACGCCCGATCATGTCGCCGACGCGCGCGGTCGCACGATCGCCTGGTTCGATCGCTATCTGAAGGGGAAATGAGCATGACGGCGGAGCGGTTCCCCGTGCTGGTGACGGGCGGCGCGGGCTATATCGGCAGCCATGCGGTGCTCGCGCTGCTCGATGCGGGCTGGCCGGTGGTGGTGCTCGACAATCTGGTCACCGGCTTCCGCTGGGCAATCGACCGCCGAGCTACCTTCGTCGAGGGCGACATCGGCGACGCGGCGATGCTTGAGCGGACGCTCGCCGACTTCGGCATCGGCGCGATCATGCACTTCGCGGGATCGGTGGTGGTGCCCGAGTCGGTCAGCGATCCGCTCAAATATTACGGCAACAACACCGCCAACAGCCGGACCCTGATCGCGGCAGCGGTGGCGGTCGGCGTGAAGCACTTCATCTTCTCGTCGACCGCCGCCACCTACGGCGTGCCCGACGAGAGCCCGGTCCGCGAGACGACGCCGACCGTTCCGATCAATCCGTACGGCATGTCCAAGCTGATGACCGAGGCGATGCTCAGGGACACCGCGGCGGCGCATCCGATCAACTATTGCGCGCTGCGCTATTTCAACGTGTCCGGCGCCGACCCGGAGGGCCGTGCGGGCCAGGCGACCGCGGGCGCGACGCACCTGATCAAGGTCGCGACCGAGGCGGCGACGGGTAAGCGGACGCACGTCAGCATCTTCGGCACCGATTACGACACGCCCGACGGCACCGGCGTGCGCGACTATATCCACGTCTCCGATCTCGCAGCCGCCCACCTGCTTGCGCTCGAAGCGCTGATCGCCGAGCCGGCGCTCAGCCACACGCTCAACTGCGGCTATGGCCGCGGCTTCTCGGTGCTCGAGGTGCTGGCGGCGGTCGAGGCGGCGAGCGGGGTCGCGATCGAGCGCAGGTTCGAGCCGCGCCGCGCCGGCGATCCCGATTCGCTAGTCGCCGCCAACGACGCGATCGTGACGACCTTCGGCTGGCAGCCGCGCTACGCCCGGCTCGACACGATCGTCACGCATGCGCTGGCGTGGGAGAAGGGCCTCGACGCGCGGCGCGGCGACCAATGACGATCCTCGTTACCGGCGCGGCCGGCTTCATCGGCTCGCACGTCAGCCGCCACTTGCTCGCGCGCGGCGAGCGCGTGATCGGGATCGACAATCTCAACGACTATAATCCGGTGACGCTCAAGCGCGATCGGCTGGCGTCGGTCGCGAGCGGGGAGGGCGGCGATCGCTTCGTCTTCCACGAGCTCGACTTCTCCGACCATGCCGCGCTCGCCGCAGCGCTCGACGGGACGGATATCGACCGCATCGTCCATCTCGGTGCGCAGGCGGGGGTACGCTATTCGATCACCAATCCGCGCGCCTATGCCGCCTCCAACCTGACCGGCCATCTCAACATCCTCGAGCTCGCCCGCGAGCGGAAGGTGACGCATCTGGTCTATGCGTCATCGTCGTCGGTCTACGGCACCAGCCCCGATCTGCCGTTCAGCGTCGAGCAACGCGTCGATTTCCCGATCTCGCTCTATGCCGCGACGAAGAAGGCCGACGAGCTCATGAGCGAGGCCTATGCGCATCTCTACCGTTTGCCGCAAACGGGCCTGCGCTTCTTCACCGTCTACGGCCCATGGGGCCGCCCCGACATGGCGGTGTGGGGCTTCACCGCCAAGATCCTGGCGGGCGAGTCGATCGAAGTGTTCAACGGCGGCAGGATGCTGCGCGACTTCACCTATATCGACGACATCGTGGCGGGCATCATTGCCACGCTCGATCATCCGCCCGTCGACGACGGCGCGGCCAAGGCCGGCGGCAGCGTCAGCCCGCACGCGGTCTACAATATCGGCAACAACCGCGCCGAAGAGCTCGAGAATCTGATCGCGTTGATCGAGCAGGCTTGCGGTCGCGCCGCGATCCGGATCGACAGGCCGATGCAGCCCGGCGACGTCCCCGCCACCTATGCCGACATCACGGCGATCCAGCGCGACGTCGGCTTCCGACCGTCGACGCCGATCGACGTCGGCATCCCGATCTGGGTGGACTGGTATCGGGGGTATGTAGCGGGCTGAGATCGAATAGCGTCACCGCGAGACGCGTATGCGCCGCGCAACGCGCAAGCCGGATTACCGGACCGTTACGAAGCCGGTGTGAAACCTCAGAGTCGCGGACTAATCGGGTTCGCCGATATTGGCGACTCTGACAAAAGATAATGTCTCCGATCCGCTTGCGGCTGCGCGCTGCTGCGGCTGGTGATCGAAGGCGCCTTCCGGTTGCAGTCCACTATTTCACGAGCAGGCAAAGGGCCGCAACAGGGGACGACGCCACGGTCCACTCGAAGGGCAACTCCGCTGGTCGCCGAGGCCTGTTCCGAGCAGGTGTAAACGATCATGTTGGCGACCTCGTCCGTCGTAGCGAACCGACCGAGCAGACTGGTCGGTCGAGCAGACTTCAAAAGCCTGTTCCGCTTCCTCTTGGGTGGTTCTTTGGTCCTTCGCCTGCTGCGCCATGACATTGCCAGGATTTCGGATCGGGCCGGGCCGGGGAGAACGGCGTTGACCGTCACGCCCATCCCCGCAACCGCTTCGGCCAGGCCGCGCGAGACCGCCAGTATGCCGTCCGACCGTCGCGACCTAATAACGGGCTGCCCGCTTTCCGGTATTCCGTGGCGTTCACGAGACTGCTTCGGTCTTTCCCGCAGGCGCGATGCGTTCATGAACGATCGTCCGATACTGGGACGGAGGAAACGGGACATGATCGGCGGCTTCTGGGTATTTGCCGCAGTGCGTGCGGGTGCTGCGATGCGCACTGAGAGTGTGGTCACTTCATCGGGATAGGCTTTCCCATCACCATCACGAAGGCGACGTGCGTCACCGCCGCCGGATCGGTCAGCGGATCGCCCTTGACGGCGATCAGATCAGCGCTCTTGCCGACGTCGAGCGTACCGGTTTCCGTCGAAAGGCCCATCAGATCAGCTCCGCCCTTGGTGGCGGCAATTAGCGCATCGCGAAGCGTCATTCCGCCTTTTGAGATCATGAGGCCGATCTCCTGGGCGTTCTGACCGTGTGGGAAGACGCCGGCATCAGTGCCCAGCGCGATCTTCACGCCTGCCTTGTAAGCGCGGTTGAGACCCACGCCCCACGCCTCGAATGCCTGCTGCGCCTTCTTCTCGCTTGACGGCTGCAGCAGTCCCTTGCCCACCATCCCTACCGCGCCGCGGAACGCGAGCAGTGTCCCCACATAGTAAGTGCCGCGTGCCTTCATGTCGGCTATACCCTGAGCATCGATGAAGGTGCCGTGTTCGATTGAATCCACGCCTGCGCGGACCGCGGCGTCGATCCCCTTGGCGCCGTGCGCATGGGCTGCGACCTTCAAATGCAGTGCGTGCGCGGTGTCGATGATCGCCTTCATCTCGGCGTCGGAAAAATGCTGTTCGAGACCGATATCACCGGGATCGAGCACGCCGCCCGTCGCCATGAACTTGATCAGGTCGACACCTTGCGCGCCGAGCCGCCTAACGGCCTTACTGCACTCTTCGGTTCCGGTGCAGACAGTGAACATGTCCGGCGTGGCGTAGAGTGCGTCGCGAAGCTCGGGCGAAAGGCCGACCGCGGGATCGGCGTGGCCGCCGATGATCGACAAGGGCTGGCCAGAGACCTCCATCCGTGGCCCTGGCACGCTGCCATCGCGGATCGCATCGCGCAACGCGATGGCCGAGGCGCCGGTTGATCCCACGTCACGTACCGTAGTGAAGCCCGCTCGCGCGGTGACCAAAGCATTTTTGACGCCCGTGATGGCGGCATAGCTCTCTGAATATTTAGGACGCAGCGTCTCATACCAGGAAAGATTGGCATCGCTGGTAAGGTGGACGTGGACGTCAATCAGCCCGGGCATGACGGTCTTATCGCGCAAGTCGACGACCGTAGCGCCCGTAGGCGCCGCCACACCGTCTTCGATGCGGACGATGCGCCCGTCTGTGACGATGAGGGTCGATGCTCCGCGTTCGGCCGCCGACGCGTCGACGACCAGATGACCTGCCTGGATGGCGTACGTCTCCGCACCTGCGGCGGACGCGTAAAACGCGAGAACGACGGCGGCGACGGCTTTCAGCATTTTGATCCCTTCGATTGCGTTCCGAGCTTAGGCTTGAGCGTGGAGGCTGTCATGGTGCCATCGTAAGCCGAGCCCGCCCGACGGCTGCTGGTGAACGAGCGTCCGATTCCGAGATCACGAGCTGTCGGTTTGAATGACGGGAACTGGGTCTACCGGTCTGCCCAATTCGGCTCGAACTCACAACTAGGCGCCTTCGCATCGTCGCCGTCATATCGGATGGTGCCGCTTTTCATGATATGATCGAGCAGGGGCCCAACCTACGCAGGCGGCGTCCCGAAGTTACATATCATGCCACGGCCTTTCCTTGGCCGATCATACCGCCTAGGGAGTTCCCATCCCCGGGGAGCCGCTTATGCGCGGCTGAGAGGTGGGCAGCAGCCCATGACCCGCTGAACCTGATCCGGTCGATACCGGCGTAGGGAGGGTCGGCGGCTGTTCCGTTGTCCCCTCCGATGGAGCGGACGCGAGAAGATGGCTGCTGCTGAGTTCCAATTCTGTCGCTCGCTTCACAGCACGGGTTGGATCGTGCTTGCGCTTCCCGTCCTGCTTGTCGTCTCGCCGGTGATTGCCAATACCCTGCCTGCAGACGCCGATCCTACAGAAATAAGGGTAGTCGGCCATCCCGATCCCGAAGGACTGTTGCCGGATCAGGATGTGCCCAAGGCGGTGAGCGCGATCTCCACCGATTTCATCGCGAAGCAGGCGCCGACGCTCAATGCCTTCCAGCTGGTCAGTCTGCTTCCCGGCGCCAACGTCTCGTCGAGCGATCCCTATGGCCTATCGACCAGTTCCAGCCTGACGCTGCGCGGGCTCGGGCAGGACGAGATCGGCGTGCTGATGGAAGGCGCCCCCCAGAACGACATCGGCTACTACTACGCCTACCCCTCGCAATTCGCCGACGCCGAGAATGTGCGCCAGATCACGCTGGCGCAAGGCGCGGTCGATATCGATTCTCCCACGGTGGGCGGCGCCGGCGGCCTGCTCTCTCTCCGGCTCGATGACCCCAAAGCCAGACGTGGGGCGCTCGTCGATCTCTCGGTCGGCTCCTACAATGAGCGGCGCGTCTTCGTGCGGATCGATTCCGGCACGATCGGAACGAGCGGGCTCAAGGCCTTCCTTTCCTATTCGAACAGCCGGGCGGACAATTGGCGCGGCGCGGGCTACGACACGCGCCAGCATGTCGATGCGAAGCTGCTCGACGAGTGGGGCGAGGGCAATCGCGCCAGCATCTCCGTCTCGTTCAACGATGCCGATACGTCGACCTATCCGAGCCCGACCCTTGCCGATTGGCAGGCCTCCGGGCGCGGCTTCAACTACGACAAGCACTACACCGACGGCGACACCAACTACTGGCGCCTCTATCGCAGTCCGTTCCGAAACATCTACGTCTCGGCTCCGCTGCATGTGAAGCTCGGCGATCGGCTGACGCTTGATAGCACGACGTATCTCCAGTTCGGATACGGCAACTCGCCCTACGGCACGCAACTGAGCACCGAGGGCAATTTCCTCGGAACCGAAGCGCTGACGCAAATCGCACTGGCCCGCGCCGAGGGTGGCGTGGCGACGGTGCTGGGCAATTTCACCGGCGATCAGTTCCGCGGCGGCAATGTCAGCAAGCTCACACAGCAGGCGGGCGCACACACGATCACCGCCGGTCTCTGGTTCGACTATGGAACCGATCGCGTCCTCCAGACCTACACCGCGATCCGCCCCGACGGGCATCCGATCGATCCGTGGGGCTACCGGGACAAGGCGATCCGCACCGCGGACGGCCGTCTGCTCGCCTACGAGAACGAGCGCACGGTCACCGTGACCAAGGGCTTCTTCCTCGCCGACAGCATCGCGGTGACGCCGCGCCTCACGATCGATGTCGGCTTCAAGGGGGTGGACGTGCTGCACAACGGCCGCAACTATCTGCCCGGCCCCCAATCGAAGGTGCGCTTCGACAGCTTCGCGGCGTTGCCCCGCGCGGCGGCGCGCTATCGGCTGGACGACCGGCAGCAGCTGTTCGCCAACGTCACGACCAACTTCCGTGCGCCCGACGAATACACGCTCTACAACGTCTATGACGGCGGCGCGGTGAGCGGGCAGGGGACGACGGCGCTGAAGAACGAATATTCGGTCTCGGAGGAGCTGGGCTATCGGTACATCGGCCCCAATCTCTCCGCGTCGCTGACCGCCTTCCACTATCATTTCCGCAACCGCCAGCTCGCGACAGTGATCGACAATGGCAACGCGCAGATCAACTCCACGATCAACGCCGGTCGACAGACATCCTACGGCTTGGATAGTGAGATCGACTATCGCCCTGCGAAGGGCGTCAGCCTCTACGTCTCGGGCGAATATCTGCGCGCGCGGATCGATGACGATCTCCCGGTCGGCGACGATTTCCTGCCGACCAAGGGAAAGCACGCCGTATCCAGCCCCACCTTCCAGCTAGGATTCGGCACGACCTATGACGATGGCCGCCTGTTCGGCAGCACGGCGCTCAAATATGTCGGCCGCCAATATGCGACGTTCACCAACGACGAGAGCATCAAGGGCTATGCCACGCTCGATCTGTCGATCGGGATGCACCTCGCCGGCTTGATCGATGCGCAACGCACCGATCTGCGCCTCAACGCGATCAACGTCACCAATCCGCACGTGTTGTCCGGCGTCGAGGCGATCAGCACCAATGCGCAGGACACAACCGGTCGCAACGGCACGCCGATTTTGGGTGCGGCGCCGGCGTATTACGTGGGAAGCGGGCGCGCCGTGATGGCGACGCTCTCACGCGCCTTCTGAGCATGGGCGGCATGGTGCCTTCTCCGGACCATCTCGTGCATGGCATGGGACTGGCGCTGGAACCGCCGGTCTGGCCAGCGATCACGCCTGCCGAGGCCGAGGCGGTCGTCGCGCGCTTCCCGGGAGTTGGTCGGCTGATCGGATTGCGCTGGCATTCGCCGCGTCCGTTTTCGGCGGCGACGCTCGTTCAGACCAGCCGGGGCGAGTTCTTCCTCAAGCGGCATCACCGCCTGCTGCGCTCGCCCCGGGGCCTCGCGCAGGAACATGCCTTCATTGCGCATCTTCGCGCTGCCGGATTGCCTGTTCCGGAGATCATGGTTTCGGAAAACCGTGCCGGCGCGATCGCGCAGAAGGACTGGACCTATGAGATGCATCGCAAAGCGCCGGGTATCGATCTGTATCGCGATCGGCCGTCCTGGACGCCCTTCCTGTCCCACGATCATGCCCATGCGGCGGGCGTGAGCTTGGCCCGACTGCACCTGGCGGCAAGGCATTTTGCGGAACCGGCGCGTATGTTGCAGCCGCTTGTCGCAAGTTTCACGATCCTGCCGGCACCGGATTCCCTGTCGGCGGCTGAGGCCTATGTCACGGCTCGGCCTGCGCTTGCCGGCTATCTCGCGGATACGCCGTGGCGACGGCAGTTAGGCCGCCTGTTTGACACGCTCGGCGATGGCTTGTCACGACGCCTCGCCGGCCTGCCGACGCTCTGGACGCACAATGACTGGCACCCGTCCAATCTCCTCTGGGCCCACGACGGCGACGTGTGCAGTATCATCGACTTTGGCCTTTCGACGCGCACCTGCGCACTCCACGATATTGCAACCGCTATCGAGCGCACGGCGATCCATTGGCTGACCCTGGATACCGGCCGGGACGATACGATCGCCGATCCGACGGCGGCAATCGCGCTCCTCGCCGGTTACCGGACCATCCTGTCGCTCAGCGCCTCCGATATCGAAACCGTCGTTGCCCTGCTGCCGCTGGTCCATGTCGAGTTCGCCCTCTCGGAAGTCGATTACTTCGCCGGCGTCCTTGCCGACCGGGACAGTGCGACGCTGGCGTGGGAAGGCTATCTTGTCGGCCACGCGGAGTGGTTCCTCGCGCGGCAGGGGCAGGATTTTCTTGGTCGGATGCGAAGCGCGGCAGGGGTCTGATGCCGGTTCTGGAGATCATCGCCGTCGTCACGAGCTTCCTGGCGATATGGCTTACCGCCAAGCGCCAGATGCTGTGTTGGCCGATCAACTTTCTGGCCTGCATGCTTTATTTCAAGCTGTTCCTCGATGTGCGGCTCTATGCCGATATGGTGCTGCAGGCGCTGTTTGCCGCCGCCATTCTCTACGGCTGGGCTGCCTGGGCGCGAGGGAAGGTCGATCATGACGAGATCGCAGTGCAACCGCTGCATCCCCTGCCGCTGACGCTGGGTCTCGCCGCCGGTGCCGCCGGAGCGATCGGAATCGGCTGGTTCACGAGCCGCTACACCGACGCCGCGCTGCCTTGGATGGATGCGACACTGAGTAGCTTCAGTCTTGTCGCGCAATATTGGACCGCACGGCGGTATAGGGCCAATTGGTTGCTGTGGATCGCGGTCGACGTCTTCTATGTCGGCATATTCGTGTTCAAAGAGCTTCTGCTGACGGCAGGTCTTTACGCAGCGATGATCGTGCTCGCTGCGATCGGCTATTCTCGCTGGCGGAACGCGTGACCTCGGCAATCGCAAATGTTAGGATCGCTGCAAGATGCAGGGCCGTTCGCGCCCATTGAACCGAGCAAGCTTCAAGAAAAGGATGTCGAGGCTTCGCCGTAGCTCGTCGAGAAACTTCGGTCGCCTACCGGGCCGGTAGCGGATGCGGCGATCGCTGAGGCTGCAGCGCCTGGGATCTTACTGCTTGGCATAGGCTAGCTGCGCGCTCACCGCATAGCCGCCATGACTGCCGCGGCCTTGCGGGTGGATACTTCCAGAAATGCACAGCTACTGGCTCGCGCGGCGACCGCATCCAACAATCTGAGCGAACGTCCGAAGGTAGTCATGCCAAGGGCCGTGTCAGCGACGGAATGTGGGTCCTCGCGCTGGGCTTCATGGATGATCGCCTTCCAGAGAAGCTTTGACAGACGGTCTGCGGCGCTCGCGGCTTGGCCCCGGTCCACAGGGTTCGGCGGGTCCGCACGCCCTGACCAAGCGTTTGCGTTACCGCTCAAGAGAATGTGACGACGGAATATATGTATCAGAGACGGAGATGACGCGTTCAGGCTATAATCGACACGCGCGCAGACTGCCTCGGCAGCCGGCGGATGATCCCCGGCGCCATCTCGATGCGCGCATGAACAAGCTACTTGATGAGCTTTGCAATATCGCGCTGATCAGCCAGTCTGCATCGATCCATCAGCAGCAGGAGCAGAGCGGCAAAGTCGAAGCCGCTCTGCAATCTTCGCTACAAGATCGTGATCGCCTGCTCGCTCAGACGACGTCTGTGCCCGCGTCAGATCACGCTCTGATAGCTGCCTGAGCACGTGGTCCAATACCGGGTCGTCCATCGTCGGCTCCTTCGCTTGCCGATTTGGCAGGCGACGCCCGAACGCACGCTGAACAGGGCGCTGCGCGCTAGATAAGACCGGTTGACGACCGCAGCAGTATCAGGCTGCTATTCTCCGATGTGCAACCGCGCCCGATACCTTGGTGAGCCCGAGACCCTCGTCGAACGCTTCGGCGCAAATTGATTGGCCGCTCGTCTTATGGACAATCGCTTCAGCCCGCAGGAGTTGGTGCCGTTCGGACGCGCCTGGGTGATCCGGCAGGACGATCGCGCCGCGGCGTTGACGTTATGTCATGGGACGTTCTTGGCGGCATGGCGAAGCGGCCGTCGAAGATCGGGACGCCGCCCCGGCCCCTCGCGATGACAAACGTTCGGTCGCTCGGTCTGCCGCAGTGGCGGCGTCTCGCCGAGAGACCCGAGAACCGCGGCCTGATCCCGCTGACAGAGTTCTGCGAATGGTCGCGCGACAAGGATTCCGAGCGCGGCATCAAGGGCGAGATGCGGTTCAGCGTCATCACCAGCCGATCTTCGCGGTGGCGGGCTTTTGGCAAGCGATCGCCGACAAACCAGGCTTCGCAATGGTTACCTGCGAGCCGAACGAGCTGGTCGCGCCAATCCACCCGAAAGCGACGATCACGGTGCTCAAGGAGGCCGATTGGGATTGCTGGCTGACCGGCTCATATGACGACGCGGCTACGCTGCAGAGGCCCTTTCCGGCAGACCACATGACGGTTCGCGGGCCGGTGTTTTCAACGCGCGCGGCGGCGAAGGCATGAGCGGACAGCGATCGTGGTGGCGCGAGACGATCGTCTGGGTCGGGATGCTGGGCACGCTCATCGCCATTGCCGCGGCGCTCGTACTGGGGCTCCGCTCGGCGGTAAATTGAACCTTCAGGCTACGAAGCTATCCTGACTGCCTCGGCCGCCGCCGGTTCGCCAATGAACGCACGGAGCGTAGCGCGCACGGGGCTCGGAGCGGCATCGAGCACGCGTCTTATCTTCATATCATACTCATCGTCGGTCTCGTATGAACGCCGGTGGCACATGGACCAGCTGCCGAAGTCGCGCATCGCGACCATGTGGTCGTAGACGATCGCTAAGCTGTGATGGCGTTTGTCGATCAGGATGCGCGCGTAGGTCTCTTCGACGCTGGCTATGGGACCCTCCAACGCTTGTATGAAGCGCTCGCCGTCAGACCACAGGATCCCGGTCACGCTATACAGTACGTTGTTGTCTCGCGACGCGCGAAGGATCGCGGCCAAATCGTCCTCGTCGCAGGGGCGAGCCGCGATGCTGATGTAGAGCAGCTGTCGCACGGCCATCGCGTCGGTCGTATCAGCCGAGCCGAGAGTGCCTTCGATCAGGACCGGCGCGATAGGAGCCGTTCTTGGCAGCAACGCGATGCCGTCTGCGATCTTCGCCCATGACAATGCAGAACCTTGCATGCCCGCCCCCGTGGCGAGGCTCACCTGTTCAAGGGCGAAAGGATAGGCTTGTTCGCCGTAGTGTGTGACGATGGAATTGACGAACACCGCTGTCTGATCTGGCATGGCATGAAAGTCCCCAACGACGAGCGGGAGCTTCTTAGACGCTCTCTGTCGCCGTCGAGCCTCTGCAAAGGGGCGGCGATAGAGCACGATATCATCGCCGCCGAAACGATGTCCTGATGTAGAGCAAGCGCTACCGTTATTGCGCCGGCTGGTCCGTGGCCGAAGGCGCAGCGATGCTCGCTCGTATCTCTCTGACGAGCTCGGCAAGATCATAGGGCTTGCTGACGAGCACCCACCGACCGCAATCTCTCGATCGGCAAGGACGATATGCCTCGACGCGACGAGCAACCGGACGTCAGGCCAGTGCGCATGAACAAATCCCGCAAGCTCGAGGCCGTCCATGCGTCCTGGCATGCGGATGTCGGTGAACATCAGTTGGACGTGATCGGCGCCTTCCATGATCGCGATCGCCGCCGCGGCGTTGGCGGCTTCCAGCACGCGGAAGCCGCCCTCTTGAAGGATGTCCGCGCTGACCATTCGGATCAGGGCTTCGTCTGCGACCACTACGATCGTCGTCTGCTCTTATTCCCATCGCATGATCCTGATGAGGCGGGGCAATTGAAGCGGCTGGCAGATCGCATGGTTTTGAGACGTGGTGGCGTCCCTTGGCCGATGAGCGTATGTGGCCACATCGCCACCACCCCATGCCGCGAGCATGGTGACGACCGAGAGCTGAGACGCTCCCGCTTGCAGGCAGGAGCCTGTGATGAAGCCCGAACACGATGTCGAATATGCGCTCGAGCGCGAAGCCCAGGAGCGCATCGCCGCCAAAACCGCTATCGATCCGGCGGCCCGAGAGATCCATCTCGCGCTAGCCGAGCGCTATGCTGATCAAGCGTCGGCACCATCTGAGCAATTCATGCTCGGCAGGCGTCGCAACAGGTTCGGAGACCGAGTCGAGTGGTGAAGAACGTGCTTCTCGATGCAACCTGTCTCCGCCTAACGCACGATATGCGCGTTACTACCGGGTCGATGACGGCGATCTGGATCAACGGCGACGACGATATCATGGTGAGCAAGTCGGTCGCGCCGAAGCCGGCTCATAACCGCATTGCGGTTCCGCCAGGTGATAAACCATGTGTCGGCGCGACAAACCTGCCAGTACATTTTCGTATTTTACCATAAGTGTAGAAGCCGTTCGTGTCCGTCCTGTGTCGACCGATTTCACGCCGTTCGGAGCGAGACACCTGCATGCCGACTTTCGCCGGTAGCGGCCGCCCACGGCCACTACCGCTAAATCGGGTCTCGCCGCTTGACGGATTAGATGGCGTCGAAACTCACGAACCTTCATCGTACTTAGCGATCATCGCCTCCGCCATTGCCAAATGCGATTGAATAAGCGGCACGGCAGCCGCGGCGGCATCGCGGATCGCCGCCGTATCGCCAACCGCTGCATACGCCTGCTCGACGATCAGCGCCGAACGATGCGCGAGCATTTGCTGCCGCCAATAAGTTCGGTTGAAATCGGCGCCCCGCGCGCTTTGCAATGCCGCGAGGAAGGGGGTCTGAGCGGCACCCAAGCCCGCTGGCGGCGGTGCTAGCCCAGCGCTCGCCGTCGCCTTTCGAAGGCGCTCGCTCGTCATTCGATGATCGTGAATCATTTGCCGCGCAAAAGCGAGCACTTGCGGAGACTGGCTTTCGGCCAGCGCAGAATAGGCCTCGGCCATCTCGAACGCGTCGGACTCGCCTGCCGCTTGGACGAACTCCCGGGTCTGACGCGATCCTGGTGTTTGCGCCGAGGCGGGAAATAGCGAGATCAACCCCAACAGCGCCGAGGATCCCAAATGCTTCGCGCTCATGGCTGACCCTGCCCGCCGCCGGCTCCGTAGATATTGCCCGTCGTGTAGCTTCCATCATCCTCCGCCAGCCGCACGAAGATGCCGGCGAGCTCGGCGGGCTGTCCGGCCCGGCCGAGCGGGGTGGTCGCGCCGAAGGTGACGAGCTTGCCCTGGCTGGCGCCTCCGGACACCTGCAACGGCGTCCAGATCGGCCCGGGCGCGACTCCGTTGACCCGGATGCCCTTGGGGCCGAGCTGCTTGGCGAGCGACTTGACGTAGTTCATCGTCGCCGCTTTGGTCTGTGCATAGACGTAGAGATCTGGATCGGGGTTATACGCCTGCTCGGACGTCGTGCCGATGATCGCCGACCCCGGTTCGAGATGCGGAAGCGCCGCCCGGATGATCCAGAACGGCGCGTAGATGTTGGTCTTCATCGTGCGATCGAATTCCTCGTCGGTGACGTCGAGGATCGACGGGATCGACTGCTGGCGTGCGGCATTGCAGACCAGGACGTCGAGCCCGCCCATCGCAGTGACGGCGCGTTCCACGAGCTGACGGCAGAAGCCTGCGGTCCGGATGTCGCCGGGGATCGCGGTCGCCTTGCGCCCGGCGCGGCGGATCAGATCGACGACCTCGCGTGCGTCCGGCTCCTCCTCGGGCAGATAGTTGATCGCGACGTCGGCACCTTCGCGCGCGAACGCGATCGCGGCGGCGCGGCCCATGCCCGAATCGCCGCCGGTGACGAGTGCCTTGCGTCCGGTCAGTCGCCCCGATCCGACATAGCTCGTCTCGCCGTGATCGGGCCGCGGGTCCATGCGGCTGGCGAGGCCCGGCCACGGTTGCGACTGCGATTTGTAGGGCGGCTTGGCGTATTTATCGCGGGGGTTCTGCTTGCCGCCCTTCGCCGGGATGCCCGCCGCCCCTCCGGCCACGTCCTGCGCGACCGCAGGCGCGGCCACCGTTGCCGCCGCCGCTATGCCGATCGTGGCCGTCGTCATCACTTGGCGTCGTGTCGTGTCGCGCATGTCCATCGCCTGATCCTGACCATGATGTGGGTTCGAAGCGTAAACCGATCGGCGACGCGGAGGTTGCCCCCAAGCCGTTGAAGATCGGCAATTTTTCCTGGACTGGCAAAGCACGCCCGGCCAGCCCGGATAATTGCCTTCTTCGAACAGTCCCGCGAGATGCACCGCGTTGGACTCCGCATCCCGGCGGTCTTCGTCATCGCCTCGGGCATCACGGCCAGAAGCTCGAAGGCGATCGACCCCATCGCTTCGCCGACCCAGTAGCAGGCCGCGGCGGCAGAATCGTCGAGCCGACGTCATTAGCGTCTGGAAAATCTGCGCCGAGGCGAAATGCGCGCCGTCCTCGTCGCCGACGATCGCGGTGACCGCGACCTTGCCGTAGCTCGGCATCCGGCCCAGCTCTACCACAGGCCAGATTTTACTCCGCCGCGCTCAGCCTATCGCCGGCGCTCCTGTGGCCCGGTTTGTCACCGCCCTACGCAATCCGATCATCATGGGCGATTTACCCAAGCCGCACGCGAGAGGCGCGAGGCAGAGCTTCTGCTCGTAGCCAGCCGCGATGCGTTTCGCGGACCGAAGGCAGCCGAGGCGAGCTAGGGATTGCCGGACCACCTGTAACCGGTTGGCAGGCGTTCGATCCCGTCCGGGACTTGTCGGACCACGATTGCGTCACATGAACGAAAGTCCGCATCTGGAAGCGCGGCACGCGCTCTAAATGGTGCTTCTAGGGCTCCACCGGCCTTGCCGAGACGCCACATGCTGAGAGCGCTGGGACTATCCCGTATAGCCGTCGGCAATCGGTTCGCACTGATTGATGTGATGCGGTTGAGCCGTCGCGGTCAGATCGCTGGTCCAGCACTCGTCAAGAACGGAGCAATAGCAGGCCTCGGTTTTCAGGCGGTGGCGAACGTCGTCTAGCTTCGCCCATGTCGCGGCGTTCCCCGGCAGCTCCCGCCATGCCAGCACATCCACCCCCTCACGGGCGGGCAGCACACCGATCGGCTCATTTTGCGTGACCAACCCTCGGCGGACTTGCTCCTCTACCGTCCCAGCCGGCACGCCGCAGCATCGGATCATCAGATCGGCGCGGTTCCGGATCGGAGTGCCGTCCAACGTCATCCTTACCCATTGCACCCGAGCCGGCCCGACGCCGCTGTTTTGAAGTCGAAGATCAATGACCCTGCTGCCGGCCTGAAGGCCGTTCTTGGTTGTCTGGAACGTCAGGAAGGGCCACGAACTGGCGGCGACCAGCTTCTCCTCCGTACGCCCGTGTCCGATCGCGACGAAGAGTGAGATCACGGAGATGGCGATGGCGGAAAGCGCAATGGCCAGGTCCACCCAGCTATGCCCGGTCTTGTGCGCATGGGCATGTACGTCGTCCACGCTTGTTTGAACCGGTACGTCGGACATGAAGCCCCTTAGCTGTCGTGATCACTTGGCGATGCCATCCTGGCAACATGACCAACGATTTACGTCCGGGCAAGCGGAGGTTCCCGATCAACCACCGTTCGAGAAAGCCGACCGGATGGAGAAGGGGCGCTGCCCATCATTCCCTTCGCCGCCGATATGAATGAGCGGTCGAAATCGGGGCGCTGACAGGCGCCGAGGATGACCACAAACAGGTCGTCGCTGGTGGCTGGGCGAGCGTTGGAGACTGTGCCGAGATCGAACTCGACGGACATCGTCTGAGCCTTTGTCATTATCCTTTTCAGAAGCTGGAACGGCCAGCATCGTGGCAGCCTCGACCTGCACGTCACAGCCGTGGCCGATTGAAACCCATGCCGCGACAGTTCGATGGCGGCGTGGATATGCACGACTTTGCACCGGTCACGCTCGCGCAACTGCTCGACTGCGGGCCGAAGCCTGTGTCGTAGACGCCGGGCGGGGCTTCTGGAACGTCGCGGGCATTCGTTCGTCGGACGGCCGAGACATGCGAGGAGCTGATAATGACGATCTTCAACAAGGACATGGTCGCGCTGGCGAGCAAGAACACGCTCTGGCAGAAGGAGGTGTATCGTGATCCGAAAGTTCAGATCGTGCTGATGGCGATCCCCGCTGGCGAGGAGATTGGGCTAGAGACGCATCCTGCTGATCAGACGACGTTCGTCGTCGAAGGCGAGGCGCATGTCACCGTCGACGGGCGCTCGACGAAGGCGGGCCCCAACCACCTCGTCGTTGTGCCCAAGGGCGCCGAGCATAACATCGTCAACAAGGGCAAGGGCGTGTTGAGGCTCTTCTCGGTCTACGCGCCACCCGCCGAGCCCGAGGGAGCCGCGTTCCGTACCAAGGCGGAGGCCGAAGACGCCGAGAAGGGCCTGGTCGCCAAGGTCGCCGACAAGGTGAAGGGCGTGATCGGCGGCTGACCCGGCATCTCGATGAAGGCAAAACGATGTTCACCGCGCTGACGCGCCCGTTACGTCGCGCGATTGCGGGCGAGGTCTCGGCCTTTTTCAACGACCCCGCGCGGGGCGAACGGCCGGTCGAGCGACGCGCCGATGGCCTATTCGGACCCGAGGCGGTTGCGTGGCGGGTGAATGGCGACGTCGCCTCAATGATGGTCGGCGGGGTCAGTGCGTTGCTTCTCCAGATGCTGCATCCCGCAGTGCTCGGCGGCGTGTGGGATCATTCCAACTTTCGCAGCGACATGCATGGGCGGTTGCGTCGTACCGCGCGCTTCATCGCGGTCACCACCTTCGGCGGGCGCGACGAGGCGGAAGCGGCGATCGCGCAGGTGCGGGATATCCATCACCGCATCCGCGGCGCATTGCCTGACGGCACGCTTTATTCCGCCGACGATCCCGATCTACTGGACTGGGTGCACGTCACTGGCGCGAAAAGCTTCCTCGACGGTTGGATCCGCTATGCGGAACCGCGAATGTCGATGCGCGATCAGGATCGCTACTTCGACGAGATGGCGCAGGTCGCCGTGGCGCTGGGCGCGATGCGCGTGCCCCGGACTCGCGCCGACGCCGAACATTTGGTCGCTGACCTGCGCCGCCAGCTGCGTGCAGACCGGCGGACGCGCGAAGTGGCACAGCTCGTGCTCCGGCAGCCG
Source organism: uncultured Sphingomonadaceae bacterium (assembly GCA_964247655.1). Classification (GTDB taxonomy): domain Bacteria; phylum Pseudomonadota; class Alphaproteobacteria; order Sphingomonadales; family Sphingomonadaceae; genus Solisphingomonas. The sequence continues at coordinate 23,553 of CAXTVK010000002.1, forward strand.
GCGCGCAATCCGCTGGCGCAACCGCTCCAGACGCTAGTCATGCAGGCGGGCGTCGATCTGCTTCCGGCCTGGGCGCAGCGCATGCACGGGCTGTACTCCCCTGCCATCCGCGTGCCCCTGATCCGTACGGGCACCTTCGGTCTCGCGGGTACGCTGCGCTGGGCGTTCGGCTGACCATGCGCGCATCGCTCGCACGCGGTCCGTCAGGCCTCGGCGACGACCCGCATCGTTCGCTCGGCCGGATCGGTCGGATCGAGCATGAATGCACCGCGTCGCGATGGGCGACGAGCCATGCGACATGCTGTTCGGATATGCGCTGCCCGGGCACGAGCCGCGGGACGCCGGGCGGGGCGGGCGCGATGGTCTCGGCGGCGATACGGCCAGTGGCTGCCTCGTACCGCACCTGCTCGACCGCGCCGAACAGCGCGTCGGCACCGCTCATCGCCATCTCGACGTCAAGACCGGCGATGCCAGGCAGCGGCCCTACGGATGGAAGGATCGTACGATCGGCCTCGATCTGTCTCGCCAAATCTTCGAGCCCCCGAACGAGTTTGCGGACATCGGCACGGCTCGATCCGAGCGACAGGATGATAAGTAGATGGCGCCCATCGGCAAGACCGACGCCGACGCGGTGATGCTTGTAGAGCCAGTCGTCGACCGCGTAGCCGCTCACCCCCCAAGCCGAGATGTCGATCAGCACCTTGCTGGCGTCGAGATCCATGTCCGCCGGCAGGTCCGTGCGGTCGAAGACGCGAAGCCCGTCGATCCGCGCGAGCTGAGCCCGCAGCGATGCGGCAAGGTCAAGCACGCGGTCCCATAACGCTGCACCACCGGTCGCATGATCGCGCCGGGTCGCGTCGAGCGTCGCGAGGATCGGGACCGACGGGCTCGTCGTCTCGAACATCTCGTAGGCCTGCCAGAGGCGCTGCCGGTCGAGCATATCACCGCGCGCGAGGATCGCCGAGCCTTGGGCGAGCGCGCCCATTGTCTTGTGCAGGCTGTAGACCGCGGCATCCGCGCCGAGCGCGAGCGCATCGGCCGGCAGGCGCGACGAAAAGGCAAACGCGCCGCCCCACGCGGCGTCGACGAGCAACGGAACGCCGTGCGCATGCGCGACCGCTGCGATACCGGTGATATCGAGTGTCACGCCGTAATAGCTCGGGCTGACGACGAGCACGGCCTTGGCTGCCGGATGCGCCGTTATTGCCGCCTCGACGGTCGCAGGCGTCGGGCCGTGTTCGATGTCCCACTCTTCGTCGACAGCTGCCGGAAGCGCGACAAGATCGAGCCCGGCGGCCAGCGCGTAATTGCGCTCCGCCTTGTGCGCATTGGCGGCTACGAGGATTCTGTCGCCCGGCCGTGCGACAGCCGCCATTATCGTATGCAGGCTCTGCGTCGATCCGCCGGTCGCGAAGCGGCAGAAATCGGCATCCCAAGCTTCGGCCGCGATCTCGTGCGCGCGTTGTAGCGCCAGCAAACCTTCGGTGCGGTCGTCGAGGCCTTTGGGGGTGAGCACGTCAGCCTGGAACACCCGCTTGCCGAGCAGGCGTCGCATGTTCCCCGGTATCGCCTTTCCGGCGCTGTGCCCCGGCGCGCCGAAGCCGGTCACCGGGCGACGCTCGGCCATCGTGAGCGCGTCGACCAGCGGCGCCTGGTTCTGGTCCATCACCGCCGGCGGGCGAGCGGCAGCGTCAGGCAATGGACGCCGCCGCCGCAACTGGTGAACTGGTCAAGCTCGAGTTCGGTGACGCGGTAGCCCTCTGCAGGCAGCGTCGTCGCCAGCGCCGCGCCTCGGGCGGCCAAGATGCGCCGGCTGCCGAGAGACAGCACGTTGCATCCCAGCCGGCGCGCCGCCTTGTAGGATACCGGGAGCAGATCGATGCCCTCATCTGCCAGTGTCGCCAGGAAAACATCGTCGAGTACATCGACGCAGGCCAGTGCCTGATCCGCCGAGAGCGCCGAGAGTTGCGTGTCGAGATGGAGGAAATGCGCGTCGAAGCGATAGACGATCGTGCGCCAGCCGTGCCGCTCGAACAGACCGGCGACCTCGCGCGCCCCACCCTCGTCGGTGCGCTCGCCCGAGCAGCCGATTAGCACCAGGCCGTCACGGAAGATCGAGATGTCGCCACCCTCGATCGTGCCGCCGGTAACTTGCGGGAGCACGGGAATGCCGAGCGATCGGACATGATCCGCCAGCACGCGCGCCTCCCGTCGACGATGGGCAGCACCCGGCGCCAGCGGCAGATAGCCCCACGGCGTCATCACGCCCGCGTCGCGCGCATAGACCATGTCGGGCAGGTCGGGCGATCCCGCAACCGTCTGCACGCGTACGTCGGCCAGGCGCAATGCCTCGACCAGAGCGCCATGCTGGGCACTTGCCACCATCCGGTCGGTGCGATGTCCGTCACGCAGCTTCTCGCGCGTAACCGAACAACATGGCACCGGGGCCAGATGATCGGGCGAGACGACGAGCACGTCGGCCAGCCGGTCGCTTTCGGAGGACAGACCCCAGGACGGCGAACGTGCGCTCGGGCGCGCGCCGCCGCTTGCGGCGACCGCGCCGCTTGCGAAATCGAGCTTCATCGATCGAGCTTTGAAGACGGTATCGAGGGCGAGGCGCGGTCCTCGTCGGACGGGGGGAGGATCGATCGGTCCGATCGCATCCGGGCGTCAAAAAAGGCTGACGCCGGCGTGCCGGCTGTCGGATACTGTGCGACCATCTCGACCTTCTCCTGTTGCGGATCAAACCCCCGATCGCGCCTTTTGGTTGCCGAGACCGGCCAGAAATGCCGGTATAGCCGATTGAGATCAGGACGATTTTAGACGAAACCGGACGCGACCATGTCAGCATCGGCGCGGCCGGAAGTTGAAAGGGATGGAAGGCATGACGACCAGCGAGACCTGGAATTATCGCGATGGTGATGTCGCGTTGCGTGGCGAACTCTACCGGCCCATCGGCAATTCCAACGGCCGCGCGGTGTTGGTCGTGCACGAGGCCGACGGGATCGGCGGCAATGTTCGCCGCCAATGCGCGATGCTCGCCGACCAAGGCTATCTGGCCGCCGCGGCCGACCTGCACGGCGATGGCCGCGTGCTCGAAGGCGACGAGGTGATGTCGGCGATAGAGGCGTTTCGCGCCGATCCGATGCTGTTGCGCGGTCGCATCCGTGCCGGCTTCGACGCGATGTGCGCGATACCCGACGTCGCGCCTGAGCACAGCGCGGCGATCGGCTATTGCTTCGGCGGCGCCGCCGTCCTCGAGCTTGCACGCAGCGGCGCGCCGGTCGCCGCGGTCGCAAGCTTCCACGGTCTGCTCGCCACCGCGCTTCCGGCCGGCGAGGGCGAGATAGCGGCGCGCATCCTCGCCTGCACAGGCGCGCGCGATCCACTGGTGCCGCCGGGCGATGTCGCGACCTTTCAGCATGAGATGACGAACGCGAATGCCGACTGGCAGATGCTCGTCTTCGGCCGCGCGCTCCACAGCTTCACCAACAATCATGTGGACGCGCGCGGTGATCCGCGCATGGCTTATGACCGGATAGCGGATGTCCGATCATGGGATGTCCTGCTGCAATTTCTGACTGACAGCTTCGTTCGGCCCTGAAGGTCCAAGGCCGTCCGATCGAAGTTAATGGACGTCCGCTTTCGGAGAGCCGGGCCGAAGTGCTGAGCGTCCGCGAATATGTCGTTGGGGACCGGGCCGCAACGTCGGCGTGGGCGGATTGGTCGAACTATGGCTACAAACCGGTAATTGTCCGAGCCGTAGCCTGCACATCATTGTCCAGGCTCGAGCTGGGCATCGATGCCGAGGCGAACTTCCGACGATCCTGCAGCGCCAGGAAGGCTAGTTACAGCCAGCGCCCCCGCAGGGCGGCGTAAAGGCCCCAGGGGACACCGATGATTAGGCCGAACGCGATCCGACTGAGCCCAAATGGCGCTGCCCAGCCGCACGCTGCGATGGCTTGCGCGATCAGCGGCGCGATGAAGCCGATGCCGAAAATCAGCGGCATCCAGCGGAACAGATATTGAATGGCGGACTGCATCAGCCGGCCAGCGATGTGTTAGCCGGGCGACGGTCCTTGTTGAGCGGGAGCGGCGCTACATCCACTCCTCGTGCCGCCAGAATGTGACGCATCGCAAAATAGGCAGGCTTGGTGCGATGGTTCGGTATACCTGGATAGAGATGATGGACCACATGATACTGCATTCCCATCGACATTACATGGCCGAGACGGCTTTTAAATACGTTGGTGTTTTCATACCGGCCTTGGCGTCCCTCGCGCGGATGATGCGGCGCCCAACTTAGGTAGAAGCGGATGTAGCTGAGTCCGATATGGCGAGGCAGCCACCATAGCGCCGCGATCTCGACCGCATGGCCTGTCCACGCCATCGTGAACAGGACGGACATGAAGGCGAGCTGTAGCGCCACGGTATGATTGAGCGCGCGTTTGGCCTCCGCAGTGCCCATGCCGGCCAATATGCGCTTGTAGTGGTGTATCGAACCATCGACGCCGGGTTGACGATTATACCAGGTCTTCCAGACCGCCATTAGCGCGTTCGGCGCTTCATCGGTGTAGTCGGGGTCCTTCTCGGGGTCGTTGCAATGGTAATGATGTTCAAGATGCATAAGCCGCGCCATCGAGAACGGAAATACGATCGGAATAGTCGAGACCTGGCCAACCAGTTCGTTCAGCCAGCGCAGTCTTTCCCCCCGCCTGGCGATGTTCGAATGCATAGCCTCATGCGCGGTGACATAACCGCCGGTGGCAAAAGCGCTGGAGACCAGGCAAGCTAGCGGCAAGTTGACCAAGTTGAGAATCGCTAGTGGGAAGAGACCTACCCAGATTGCGAAACAACCCAGAGCCGCGAGCGAATAAGGCCACATCGGCCCACCGTGAAAGCGACGGGCAATCGCCATTTCTTGCTGGCGCAAGTTGCGCCGGGTTTGCCGATCCAACCCATCGCGGGATGGATCCGATGCGAGCGACGATGCAGGCCGATCGGGCGCGGAGATGTCCAACGAACCACCTTACTCGTTATTGGCACGCTTGTGGCTTACCATATGACAGCCACGCCTCGCTTTGTGAACCGCCTCGAGCGTTCAAGCGAACAACCAAATATGGTCGTTTCGGGAAATTCTTAGCCTGACTACCTACCAGAAGCCTGCAGCGCTCGAGATGACGAGCGGCCGGTTTGAAGATTCCTTATAGTGCGTTTGAACGTCGCCTGTTGGATCAGCGCCGCCGCAAAGCTGACGGCAGGAACCGACCGAGGCTGCGTAAAAACGCGAGGATATGCTAAGGTTTTCTCTGATTTCGGGGGGCTCTGGGATGGGTCGTTTCGTTTAACGGGAAGACCGCCGGCAGGATTTTGCCGCCTGCCTCGCTTGATGATTACGTGTCGGCGAACAATCCGGTCCGGATGGTCGAGACCTTTATCGACGAGCTCGATTTCCACGCCTTGGGTTTTGCCGGAGCGACGCCCGCAGAGACCGGGCGCCTGGGCGAACATCTCGGATGCTTCCGAAGCGTTCGGCCGTCGACGAGTAGGCCAAGCGCCGTTTGACGGTCCGAGGGCTGCGCCATATTGATTACAACATCGTCGATCTGTGCTGAAGCTCTGGATGGTTGGAGCGAGGGGTCTGAATATAGTCACAGGCCCACCGCAGGCGTTCGACGGTCGATCCCGTTTGAGGAACGTTTACGGTCCGTAATTATCCTGCGGGACGATATCTTTCAGCGCAGGGATATCGGGTGTTCTGACGGCGAGACCTTCACCATGTTGGCCGCCGAAACGGTATCGAAAGGCAGATGGTTTGAAAAAACGCGAGGGATTCAGCGACATAGGGCTTCGCTATCTCAACGTGGAGGTCGAACGGACAATAACTGCCGGGGGAATCCCGTCCGGGAGTATGTCGGATTTCACGACTGAAAACGCGCAATGCAAAGTTCACGCTCAATGCGTCAGGACCAATCTCCGCCTCCCCGGATCTTTGCGGGTGGACGTCGTTCACTGTGGCTGCGACCACTGGTTGCAACCGGTCGCCGCACCGCCTGCGGACATTGCCGAGATGGCGCGGGGCTTGGCGGAGGAGATCTTATGGTATTGGCATGAACGCGAACGCGCGGTGGAGATGATGCGGGAGGTGCGCGGAGCGTTCGAGCGAGAGATCAATAGGGGAACCGATGAGGGATTGGACTGGAGCCTCGGGCGTATGGAGCTTGCGCGCTTCGAGACCTTCCGAGGCCGATTTAAGAGGGCGCAGGTGGCTTTCGATCTCATGCATTCCAACTTGGGGCCGTATGCGATGGACTGGCCCTTCGAAACGCCCGCCGCTGTATCAAAATACTTCCGTTCGGCGCGTCCGCATCAGCGCGCCTTGGCAGCTCGCAGGGACCAGCTGGCCTCGGTTGGCGCCACAGGGGCCATCGACAGGGTGGCGGTTGCCGCGATCAGCCAGGCCAGGCTGGATCCTCTTGGAGTCATCGCGTTGGCGACCAGGTCTACGGACCGGCTCACCCTCAAACTAGGTTGGACCGAGCTCAGTCTGCGTTGGCGCATGGGCACTATCGAAGGAACACTGGATCTCGCACCAGGGATCGAGTGGGAGTTCGGCCGGATCCGCTTTGCCCCGGACTGTGCGCCTGCGGAGGACATGCTGACGCATCGCAAGCCGATCGGGATGTTTCTGGCATCGCCCTTCGTCAATGGCGACTTGACCGTGAGCGGCGGAGCGAAAGATTCCAAGGGTTGCACCACGTTGTTAATCAAACCCGAGCTCGACTTTTTCAATATCATCGACGGGGCGGCGACGTGGGTCGACGTGCACGTCTCGGAACACGGCTCGCTTACGGTCGCCGACGACGGGGATTTGCAATATGACCTCGAACTTCCGTCGATGGTCGGTCGCGAGGCGAAGAAGAAGGTGAGGCGGTGACACTCGACTTGCCATCGTGCGGAGCAGCGCGCGTCCGACCTCGCCGGTGCGGCGCGCGGTTTGGAAAAGCACGCTTTCCTTGCCACCGCTAGCAAGAAGCCCGGGGTAAAACACTGGCTTGCCCATCGTGTAGGTCGCGTCACTCCCGCCAAGCACGATGTTTTGAATCCGGTGACGCGCCGGGTTTCCGACGCGCGAAGCGCCGGACGTCGTCGGCGGGCGCCTCACCAGGCACTTCACCGGCTGATCACCGGAACGACATCAAAATCACGGGAGAGACAAAATGCCATCACGCCGACTGATCGCCGCCGGCGCGGCGCTTGCCGCCATGCTGAGGTCGGGGACCGCGCTCGCAGCACCCACCGGGCCGTTCAAGCAGGTCGCGCAGTTCGATCATCAGGAGACCGAAACGGTCTAGAAGCGCGAGCATCACGCAGTGCGCGCGAGCCACGCCGCACCGGCGTCAGCCTTCAGCCTTCAACACCGATAGACGTCGGCATCCCGCTTTGGTGGACTGGTATTGCAGCTACACCGCGCGCTGAGGTCGAATAGCGTCACCGCGAAATGCGTATGCACCGTGGACAAATTATACCAAATCTTGCGGGGCCTGACTCACGTTGGGGATTCACAAGGCGGGTGCGATCTGATTCAACGTCGCGAGCTGGAGGAGGCTCGCGATGGCAGCACCAATCGAGTTGCGTTCGGATTTCGACGGAGACGGGCTTCGGCTCATCGCGCGGGCGAGCAAAGACGGTCGGCAGGTCCGGCGGCTTCTTGTGTTGGCCGCGATCTATGATGGCGGGAGCAGGAGCGAAGCGGCCCGCCTTGGCGGCGTAGGCCTCCAGATCGTGCGTGACTGGGTTGTACGGTTCAACGAGCGCGGTCCAGATGCCCTTATCGATGGCAAGGCGCCGGGTCCCGAGCCGTTGTTGAGCGATGAACAGCGGCTCGCGCTCTTACGCATCGTCGAGGCCGGACCGATCCCTGCCTCGCATGGTGTGGTGCGCTGGCGGCTGATCGACCTGGCACAGTGGGTGTGGGACGAGTTCGGCGTCTCGGTCAGCAAGCAGACCCTCAGCCGCGAGCTTCGCGACGCTGGCTACCGCAAGCTGTCGGCACGGCCGCGTCACCATGCTCAGGATGATGACGCGATACCCGCTTTTAAAAAGCCTTCCCCGCCCAGTTGGCAGCAATCCGCGCATCGCTCCCACGCGGCACGCCCGTAGAAATTTGGTGGCAGGATGAGGCCCGGATTGGCCAGAAAAACGGCATTACCCGTCGCTGGGCCAGGCGCGGCACGCGGCCGTCAGCGCCCAAAGATCAGCGGACGAAATCAGCCTACATCTATGGCGCGATCTGCCCGGCTGAGGGCAAGGCGGCCGGGCTCGTTCTGCCTCGCTGCAACACCGAGGGCATGACGCTTCACCTCGCCGAGATCGCGGCTACCGTGGCGCCCGGTGCGCATGCCGTGCTGCTGCTCGACCAGGCCGGATGGCATGGCTCTAAAGCGCTCGTCGTGCCGCCCAACATCACGCTGCTACCGCTGCCCTCGAAATGCCCAGAGCTTAATCCAGTCGAAAACGTCTGGCAGTTCATGCGCGACAACTGGCTCTCGAACCGGATCTTCCGATCCTACGACGACATCCTCGACCATTGCTGCTTCGCCTGGAACCGCCTCGTCGATCAACCTTGGCGCATCATGTCCATCGGCACACGCAAATGGGCACATGCGTCTTAATCAGCGGGATCTGGTATAACGCGCCGGAGTCGGCGACCGTTACGACGCCGTTACGAGATTTCGGGGCGGCGGACGGGGCGGGATCCGCGGCATTGGCGACTCTGGCGAACGATAGTGTCCTCAAACCGCTCGCGGACGTCGGGCGGCCGCGTGTTCAGTCATCAAGGGCGCTTATCTATTGCGGTCCGTCGCTCCAAAATCGGATAACGGTCCGCAAGGTGAAGGATTCATACAGCCTTTTCAGCGTGTTGCGAACCGTCGAGGAGCTGCGTGCATTCCCGACATCACGCGCCACGCCGCCGAATCCAGCCCCATTTCTGCTCTTGTGCCATATCTAACGGCTGACCATCCCGGTAGCCGCGCCGACGATCTAATACTGGGGCATCGCTAATCCTTCATCAGTGTCCGTTCTGACAGATCGATCGTTCCTGTCGCTGTATGATTAACGCATTTGGCGCGAGGCTGTGAAATAGCAAACATGGGGCGTCCGCACGCCTACCACTGACAAGCAAGCCCAAATCTCCGACGCGCGCATTTTGTCGTTCCGGGGTCGGGCGGGAAACGACTTATTTACGCACTTTGTCTGATAAGCGAGGTGTCCACTTCCGAAGGATAGTCCATTGGCGCAGACGAAGATCTATCTTGATAGCGGCGGCAGAGCGGCTATTCCCAAAAAAATCCGCGACATGTTGGGAGCCGACGACAGGAGCGCCTTCAAGGTCAGCATTGAGCAGGGGTGTATCGTGCTCATGCCGGTCGCGCTTTTGATTTCGAACGCTCGCCAGTCGGCGCTTGAGCGGCTCGCGCAGAACGGCGCTGTGAAGGGAGCATCCGGCGATGCCGAAGAGTAAATCGCATGGAGGCGACGACTACGTGTTCTGCGCAGAAGCAATAGTTGCGCTGCTGACATCGGAACCGCCCGATGAGATATTGGCGCGACATGCCGAACGAGGCCAAGTGCCCGCACCGGCCTATTTCGAAGCTTGCCTTCAGCTTGCGGATGCTATCGGATCACTCGAGGAGGCGATCTTGCTGATCGACATGACCGAGATCGAGGTCGTTCCGATTGACAGGGACCTGACGGGTCGTTGTCTTCGGCTCGATCATGCGGGAAAACTCACTCTCGGCGGCCGCGCCTGTGTTGCTCTTGGCGATGCGCGGGGTCTTCGCCTGATCGCTCCGGAGAGTTGGCGTATGGTGGTCGCACCCGACCGCTGCCATTTTTTTGCCGACCATCAGCTATCCGCGGATCGACGTTGAACGACGGCAGACTTTGATCGGCCTGGACCATGCCGCACGGTGGATCTTTCAAAAAAAGGTCGAGCCGGATCTTCGCTTTCGCCGCGTTGGCGGCTGAGCTGTTGTTTCGGTTGCCGCCGGTCCAAGGGACAGCAACGGCGCAAGCTCCACGGTGGTAGTTGCGATCCGCTTGCTTCGAGCGGTTGATGTAGCCCAAAGTTCGACCTCAAGAGACGCTCGGCCACGCTATACCGAGCCCGACTAAGAGGCCGGCTGAAATGGTATCTACCTGTAATTGGGTTCCAAGCCTTCCCAACTCATCTGCGCGCTATGTGATGCGATACACCGGTTATTGCATTATCATCGCAGCGACGCTGCCGTTCACGTCGCTCCCATAGGTCTCCGGTAACGTGAGAATGACGCGCGACATCTAACGCGGCACGGCGGCGTCGCCGACTTTCTGCCCGATCCGCTTGTATTGAAGTTTGGTCCCCGCTTCGATCTCATGCGGCCCGGTCGCGGTCTGCTTCCAGCCGATGATCGGGACATATGTACCTGTGATTTCTTCGTACACCACGCCCGGATGGGAAACTGGCGTCGACGCCGGGTCAACTACGGTAACGCCCCCGCCTGCGGCTTGGATTGCAAATAGCAAGATGAGGGCGCTCGACATTTCGCGAAGCTTCCCACAGTCCGATCTTCGGTGCAATGGATCAGGGGGTCGGACGTCGAGGCCATTGTCACGCTTCGGTCGCTGCGTATCTGCACGAACCGCGCACCGGCGATCAGCTTGGCGCCCCGGCATCCTGACGCGTCTTGCTGCGCGCGCGGATACGCGCGATCTCGCGTTTGATCTGCCGGTAGGTCGGCTTGGCTCCGTTGGCGACACTGCGTTGCACCACGTCCATCTCCTCGTCGGTGGATCCAAGGTGCCGCGCGATCATAGCTATGTCTTCCGGCATCACGTCCTGATAATCGATCGTTTCGACAAAATCGAATAGGTCGCAGTAGTCGGCGCCGAGATGGCCCGACTTGCCACCTTCGACTTTGTTGCCACCTTCGGCACGCGTCCAATCGGCGGGAAGCAAGAAGCTCCGGTTGCCGGTCAATATGAGACCGGGGGCTTCATCTCCCAAGGTGTCGTCGTAGACATGAAGCAACGCGTCGACGTCCGCCTGGGTCAAGAATTGACAGAAACTTATGATGAGCAGCTTGTTCGGATGCTGCTCGTCGGCGTGCGCGCGCGCCCAGTTCCTGGTTCGGGTCAATCGAGACATCTGTGCCCCTTTGGACCGTCGCGGCTCCTGCATCACCAGTTCGAAGGCTGCCTGATGCAGGACTGCCCCCTCGAGCGCCACCTCGACAAGCGTGAGCGGATGGCTGCTGCGATCGACCGGGCTTGTCGACACGATAAGCGTAGAGTCGGGGAAATCGGCCAAAACACTCGCAAGCGCGGTCCGCAAACCCAGCCCGCCTGCAGCCGAGATCGCAGCCTTGCCCCGGCGGCTGCGCGTAACCGCGCAAAGCTGCCTGATGGTCTCGTGAAACCGGGTCGGGACCGCGGGCTTTGCCATTAGCGCAGCGCTCAACCCAGCTCGGCCGACAGCGTGGTCAGCCGGTTGGCGCGCCCCTTGCGTACTGTCTCCTTTAGATAGGCGGTGCTGCTTCTGTCTTGGAGCTGCCTCTGATAGGCATCTCCTGCGCGCTGCGCGCCACGGATGATTGCCTGCGCCGCCAGATTGACATCCCGCACGTCCGCTTTCTTGTCGCGAACGCTCGCGACCGCGGCATCCTTGCGCCGTTGGCTTTCGAGATAGCCGTCTACACCCTCGTAGAATGGATCGTGCCTGGCCTTGTAGAGCCTGTCGTCGCGTCCGAAAAAACTGGGCGGCTGTTCGTCGGGCGTGCAGACGGTGACGAGCTTCTCCAGATTTTGTTTGAAGATTTCGTCGCTGGTGTAATGCTGTCCATCGAAGACGAAGCCGGACTGGCGCGACTTCACCTGGTCGAGCTTGGAGAACATTTTTTCCAGATCGCCCGGCGGCACATGCTGGAAGTTCACCGCACCGCGCGATCGCGCGTCGGCCAGACGGCCATGCGGCGATCCTTTTTTCCCCCGTGCGGCATGATGATAGTCGGTCATGAACAGTTCGTACAACCGGCAGAAATCCTCCCACGTGCCGGGGAAGACGGGGCCCGCCTCGCCGACGACGCGCACGCGGCTCGCCGTATAATAGGGCTTTCCGCCGGTAAATCCGGGAAACCTTGCAAACACGAGCTTATTGAGATTTGAAAAGATGCCTTCGATGGGCTTGGCTTGCGGATTGTGGGGCTGTGCTTTCTTGACGATGCATTTGACGTCCTTCCGATCCGCCAGAATGCGCGCCACGCGGATGAGCCCGGAATTCTCGCTGCCCTGATCGGCGTACATCACGCGCGGAATTCCCCAATCGGGATGTCCCATCATGTGGTAGCAGGCGAGCTCGACGTGCTCGGCGCTGACGGCGCCGCTTGCCGGCGCGACCAGATAGCTGAACATCCGGCCGGTGGCCTGGTCGTAGAAGCAGACCGCCCGCGGTTTCAGACCCCCGCCGAGACGAACGTCGATGTGCTTGACGTCGACGAAGACGCAATCCATCGGCGCCAGCTTCTCGAACGAACGGTGGATGCGAGGCTTGATGTTGCGGTAACGCACCGCATCGTTTTCAAAGACGTGGACCAGCGCATAATCCTTGAAGCGCTCGACGCGGCACCGGGCAGGACGCGCGTCGCAGTCGCTGGCGAGCGGGAAGTCCTTCTCGATGAGAAACTGCCGGATCATCGTCTCGGCCTCGCGCTGGATGGAGGGAACGCCGGCAAAGCTGACCGGGCTTGCCCAAAGGTCCTTCAGGATCTGATCGACCTCGCGGGCAAGCGCGTCGACCAGCGCGGCAGGCGGCTCAAGCGCTGCGAACAGCGCATCGAAGCGGCGGGAGACGACGATGGCCACCCCCTTGGCGTCGCGCAGCGCGGGCACGAGACCGACGATCCCGTGTCGCTCATAGTCGCGCAACCACCGGCGCAGCGTCGCCGGCGACCGGCCGAGACCCCGCGCGATCGCCTGGATCACGTCGGCGCGCTCGGATCCCGTGGCCGACAGCGCGATGAGCGGCATGATCGCGCGCAGCCGGTCGGCGACCATCTCGTCGCGACGCCCGGACTGCGTCAGTTGCGCGCGCAGCCGACGCGAATCGTCCGCGGCCTCGGGTTCAGGATCGACCGCGGCATCGACCGGCGGCTCGGTCGCGGCCACAGGCCAAGATCCGTGCTGATCAGCGTCCGTAGGTGGTGTCAAAGCGGCTGCGTCGCGGACGCGCAAGGCAAGGATCGAGAACGGTTCGGGAAGGGTGGACGCGTCGATGAGCAGACGTTTGCCCTTGCGTCCGCCTTGTCCATGGACCGCCTTCACGCGCAGCGGATATTGTCCGAAGCGCTTGCGCGACAGGATGCGCGAGGCCGAGCGCTGCGTGACGTTGAGCAGCAGCGCAACCTCTGCGGTCGTGAGCCAGATCGTGTCGTGGGCGGTGGTCGGCGCGGCGTCGGCTGGCGGGTCTGCCTCAGCGGGATCGGCCGCCTTACGCGGGAACGCGCTGTCGGCGGCGATGGCACGGCCCTGCATGTCGGAGCGACGCCACGCGCGCGTCATGCCGACGGCTCCGGGATGAGCGTCCCAACCGGCAGTTTGAGCCGCCGCGCCACTTGCGACACGCACACGCTTCTGCAGCCTGCGCGTTGCTCGGCAGGATCGCCCAGATCGATCACCTCGCCGGCAAGCGCCGGGTAGACGCGGACGACGCCGAAATCGGTGACGAAATGCCACCAGACATCCCTGACGGTCGGCCCCGTCCGGTATCCGCGGTCCACCAGCTGCGCGTAATAGGGCAGGTCCACGGCATCCAGCAAGTCAAGCGACCGTGCACGATCGATGATCGCCCCCTTCGGTTGCATGTCCGCCATCCCGAGGGCGGCGATATAGCTGCCATAGCTACTGAAATCCGCAGCCTGCTGGTCGATTGCAGTGATGCTGGCGCGGTTCTCCGACCAGCCGTCCTCGTCGAAGCCGGATAGGAGCGCGTGCAGGATGAGCTGTGCCAGTTCCTGGCCGCAGAAGGGGACAGTCCGTCCGAGCGTCACGAAGCGGTAGAGGAGATCCGCCGCCGCGCCCAGAACGCGTGCGGTCGCGCCGAGGGCCTGGAGTTCGCAGAGGATTCCAGCGATCACCGCGTCGTCATAGCCGTATGCGGGCGGGTCGCTCCGCGGGTCGGCGCGTACCCACCCCGATGCGATCCAGCGGCCGACCGTCTTCGGCGGGAGCCCGATTGCCGCTGCGAGTTCGGCTTGCGAGAGAAGCCGCTTGAAGACGTCAACCACGCTCATCGCCCGAAGATTGCGTCTGCATGTCGGCCGCCACGGAGTTCCAGCATGGACGATACCAGCAGCGGCCAAAGGGCAACTGCTGCGAGCAACGGCGTGCTGGTCGCATCATGCGGCTGCCAGCGGCCGGTTATACGGTGCGCCGCTGTCGTGTGCGCCGGCGATGGCGCAAGGCCGTCAGTCCGCTCCGCTCCAACCTGCTCCGTCATGCCGGCAAACATTGCGCACAGGCGTTGCGATTCGGTTATCGATCCGGACGCGGCCACACCGGTCTGGGGCGCATGGTCCGGGCGGCCGGTGGGTCGCCCGGCACGCGTCGCGCGTGCCATTGGTCGAAGTGCCTGGCGCCGTGTCGGATAGCGGCCGCGCAACACCGCGCCATTCGACCTCGGTCATCTGATAGCGGGTGTGACGATCCGGTAGCGCGTCGCGGTCGAACGGGGACGGCGTCAACCTTCGACCGGAACGTTAACCGCCCTTACATCGACGACGTCGATCGGTCTGAAATGCAGGCCATCGTCGGCGAGATAAGCGTCGGTCACCGGTCGCTCGCGCACGACGGTTCCGATAAATCGTCCCCAGATGCGAAACGCGTTCGACTTGATCTCGTCAGGTGCACGGTAGGCGCTCAGATTATGGAGCGGATCGCCCGTGGTCTTGCTCAATGCGACGCTTTGGCGAGGTTTGCATCGATCGTCGGACAAGGCTGCAGTCCTGTTGAGGGTAGGCGAGTAAGTCGCCCATACGCTCACGACGTGGCCCAGATAGCGACTGGGATGCGCAGACAGATCGCAGAACGATATCTGCCGGACCGTCGGCGCGGAAGACGCCGCCACCAGCAGGCTCGATACGCAACAGGCTGTCACTCGAATCGTACTCAATCGCAGCTCCTGTTTTGATGAAGATAAGACGATGCGCGCGGGATCGCGCGACGATTCAGGCGGCCTCGTCCGCTATGATGCCATGACGTCCCGCGCGCTGGAAGACGTCTGCCCCGCCAGCACAGTTCGACGCGCGGGCACCGCGCTGCAGAGCACAACGCGGTGCCCGTTTTGGTGCCGGCCGGCTGCCGCCTTGAGCATCCGCGCTACCCTGCCTTTCGCCGTGCGCGGCGGGGGGCCTCTCGGGACACGATCGAATCCAGCCTTGCTGCGAGCGCCCGCGTGCCGCGCTCGATCGCGACGTAGGTCATCTCCTGTATCATCCGATCGTTCTTCGTCTTGTAGAGCCATTCAAAGAAAGCGCAGTGCTCATCGGGGGTGGCGAAGGTGTGGACGTAGACGCGTTCGATGCGCGGCCCCCGCGCCGTATCGAGCCACAAGCCGAACTCGACCTGCCGCTCGTCTTCGAGGCGATTGACGGCCGTCGCTGTGTGGATCCCTGGAAGCTGTTCCGCCATCAGGCGCTCGATGTGCTGCGCCAGCGCGCCGGAGCCGCAGTCTGCGCGAGGAGCCCCCAATCCTGCCAGTGGCCGCGCCGGACCGCCATCCACTGCATCAAGGCACCTCGGCTATCTTCATCTCCGCACGCGCGAATCCAGAGGGGGACGGTCGGTGGTGGAGCGTCGAGCGTCTGCATATCCAGCAGCATGACATAGAAGAGATCGCCGCGATCGGCGATCCGGAACTGATATCGGAGATCGTGATCAATCATTTCGGGAATCATTATTCATCCTATGTGCTACTCAAAGAGAGACTGAACAGTCGATTTCGTGCTTTCCATGCTCTCGACGTCCCCTCCTCAATCTGATGCTGGCGCGCTTGTTGTTCATTCGGCGCGCCCGATCCGCGTCGGTGGAGAGCGGGTTCCCTGTTGCAGGTAATCACGATGATGATTGCCAGATGTCCGGGCGCGGCGCCGCCTGCGCTCGGCGCCTTACCGACCGCGACAGCGTAAAAGCGCGCGGCCGCCCAATCGAATGCGATGATTCCCCGTGTTCGGCAGATTTCGCTCGACGGAGCGCCAAAATCCGGCGCAGTCCGCGCCGGTCTTTGGGTATCCTTCTGCCAGGATCTGGCGGCCGCTCGGACCGCGCTTGCCCAAAGCCGGCCAATTCGCGAAGCGGCTGGCATTTCGAGGCAAGCTCCGATGAAACGGTGCGGATGACTGGCAAGGGACCCGCTCGGATGACAGACGAGGCAGATGCAATGACGAATGCACCGCCTGGATTGGCCGACAAGGTCGCCGGTGTGCGCAAATCCGTGCTCGACGATCTGCGACAGGGGCATTTGCTGCCCGGAGACGTCGTCTCGATCGCAGACGTTACCAAACGCGCCCGCGCGGCGGTGACCGCGACGCCGGTGCGGGAAGCGCTGCGCCAACTGGTCGGGGAAGGCGCATTGGGCGAGGACGAGGCGCGCGGCTTTCGCGTCCCGCGTCTTCTGCCCGGCGCCGTGCGATCGCTGTACGCGGTCCAGGAAATGCTGGCGCTTGCGATGCTCGACCGCCTGATCGACCTCAGCGACGCAGCGGACGGCTCTGTGCCCTATGTGATCGACGATCTTCCGCCAGCCGGATCGCCGACGATGGATGACTGGTTCGCACTGCTCCAGGCCAGTGCGCGTGATCACGGGCTCGAACGCGCATGGCGGCCGCTGGCGATGGCGCTCCTCTGCTACCGGCGGGTCGAGCCGCAGGTGATCCCGGAGATATCCGCCCTCGGCACGGCAATGCGGACGCGCTTCGAGCGCTACAGCGTCGACCATGCAGATCATGAGCTGCGGAAATATTTTCGCGCGTGCCAGGACCGGGTCGACGCGCTCTGCGAGCTGGCCGAGCGCAAACACCGCCGCATATGAGAGATATTTTCTAGATATAGCTGTCATACATGATCGGCCGGTCGGCTTCTGCTCGCGTCGCATCTTGGCGACGTTCAAGCATGAAGGAGACGACGATGACCAAACAGCCTCAGCAGAGCGTGATCCGGCTCGGCCGGGTATCGCGGGTGACCCGCTCGATCGGCGGCACCAAGGTGCCGGAGATGGCGAACCCGCTGCTCCTGCGCGACTGAACGACGGCGACACGCGGGGGGCAGCGCCTTCCGCGTGTCGCTCCGATCACCAAGACCAAGGCATCTGATAATGGGTCAGCATCTGCTTGCCGGCGTGCACGGCGTCGCGATCGAGTCCGACCTCGTCGTGTGCGACCTGGTGCGTGATATCTTCCTGCTTCTGCCCGCCGCGATCGCCGCGCCCCCCACCCTAGCCGTCCCCGTCGGCGATCTCGGTCTCAGCCCCGACGGTGTGGCCGCGCTGCAACGCGCGGGGCTGGTGTCGGGCGATGCGCGCCCGGCAAGGCGGCGATCCCGGCCGCCCGTTCGGCAAACCCGCGTGACCGCGCTCGACGTCGATCCGTTGGGCCTGCGCCTCCACCATGGTCTCGCCTTCGCCGCCGCCGGCATCGAGGCGGCGTTGCGATTGGCTTTTCGCCGTCTTGGGACACGGCACCAGCCGCCTTTGCAGGCAGCGCCTGCGAACCTGGCGAACGAACTCGCCGTGCTGCGCGGCCTGATGCTGGCCTGCCCGGGTATCCGCCGCTGCCTGCCGCGCGCGCTCCTCACACGCGCCTATCTACGCCGGCGCGGCATCGCGCTCGAGCTCGTGCTCGGGGTCAGGACCCATCCTTTCGGTGCGCATTGCTGGCTACAATCGGGCGATCTGCTGGTTGACGACCAGCTCGATCATGTCCGGGGCTACAAACCCGTGGCGGTCTTGTGATCGACGCGTCGCTCGATTGGCTCGTCATCGGGATCGCGGCCGGCGACACGGCATCTGCGCGCGCCGACCATCTCGCACGTGAGGCGACCTCGCGTTCGCCTGCGCTTTGCATCCGATACCGCGATGCGCGGCGGCTCGTGCTGTCGCGCGATCCGGTGACGATTGTCCGCCGCGGCGACGATGAACGTCTGATCGTCGTGGGGCAAGTCAGCGACATTGCGGCGGTCGGCCCGACGCAGACCGGAGATAGCGCCGGCGACTGGCTCGATGCCCTGTCGTCGCCGGGTGGCGGCTCGCTCGCGGCCAAGCTTTGCGAACGGGCATGGGGCGCCTATGTCGCGGTCTGGGACGAGGACGGCGGCGACCGGCTGATGACCGACCCCTCCGGCGCCCGCCCGGCGGTGGTCGTCCGCGACGGTCCTCTCAGCCTTGCCGCCACAGATATTCCGCGCTGGCTGTGGCGGGCATTGGGCGTAACGCCGACGATCTCCTGGACCCGCGTCGCGGCATCGATGGTGCGCAGCGTCGTGCCGACGCACGAACCGCTGCTCCGCGGCGTTCGGCTGGCGATACCGGGCCAACCGCTGTCGCTTGCCGATCCCATGCTCGACATAGCGCCGATCTGGTCACCGACGATGGCCTGCGGCCGTCCGTCCCCGACCGCCTGTGCAGCCGACCTGCGCGCCGTGGTCCGCGCGACCGTGCTGCATCAGGCCCTCGGCCGGCCGACGCTCGTCCAACTCTCGGGCGGGCTCGATTCGTCGATCATATTATCCTCTCTTGCAAGCGGCCTGACACCCGGGTCGCTGGTCGCATTCACGATGGCGACGCGGCACGAAGGCGGCGACGAGCGCAAGTATGCAGCGCTTGCAGCCGCCGCCTCGGGCGTCCGGCTGGAGAGCGCGTCGGCGCCCGAAAGACCCGTCCATCACGGCCGCTGGCTCGAGATCGATCATGGTGTCCGGCCCTATCTCTACGGGCTCGACGATGCTTTCGAGCAGGCGATTGCCGACACCGCCGCGGCGTTCGGGGTCGAACTGGTAATGACGGGGCAGGGGGGCGACGCTGTGTTCTTCGAGATGCCGACGCCCGGCGTCACCGCCGACCGGGTGCGGCGCGATGGCTGGCGGGCGCTGTTCTCGCGTGCGGCGGTCGCGGACGCCGAGCGCTGCAACGTGTCGATGTGGGCGCTTGTGCGCGCGGTCATGGCAGACCGGCTGGGCCTTCCCGATCGGCCGCAGGCCCTGCTCGCGCCGGATCTGCTCAGCCCGGATGCCCGCGCGGTCGTGGCACGCGGCGTCCCTGTGCACCCCTGGATCGTGGAGGCGCGGGGACTGCCACCGGGGCGACGGTTGCAGATCGAGGCGATCGCCAACGCCCAGATCTTCTTTGCACCGCGGCCGGTGTCGGGATGCTTGGCCATCGCGCATCCGCTGCTGGCGCAGCCGGTCGTCGATCATGTCCTGTCCCTGTCGACCGCCGACCTGTGCTTCGGGGTCGGCGACCGCGCCTTGGCCCGCCTGGCGTTCGCAGATGATCTGCCCGACGCGATCATCGAGCGGCGGGTCAAGGGCGAAGCCTCGTCGCATTATGCGCATGCGATCCTCGCCGATTTGCCCGCGCTACGGGGCATGCTGCTCGACGGTCCGCTGGTATCGGCGGGCATCCTCGATCGGGCGGCGACCGAACGCGCGATGGATCCCCGCACGCTCATATTCGGCGACGCCTTCCGCGCGCTCAGCCTCTATGCCAGCCTGTCGGCGTGGGCTCGATATTGGCAGCGGTCGACGTAGACCGGGCGACTCGATCGATCCGATAGGCGCGTGTCGTGCTACTGGAGCGACATGACGGTTTCGCCAATTGGCGCGATAGCGGGATGCGCGTCGCCGCCGCGCTCGACTATCATAAACGCCACAAATCCTATTTCTGCGGTGCATTGATCGGTAACCATCGACCGGATGCCAAGCGGTGTTGTAGTTCCCTGTTCTCAATTCGCGCTTTCGCCAGTTCGCGTTCCGCGTTTTGCAACGCCGTTGCTAGTGCCGCTGCAAACGCGTCGATCTCGCTGGCGTCAGGTTCGATAACATCGGGGGTGACGACGGTCCGCTCTCGATAAGAAGCTGAATCCCACCAACGCCGATCCGCCAGCATCGCCGATTGCTCGTCAGGCGTCAGCATGGCGAGCAAGTTCTCGTTCTCGGGGCGGCATTGCTCGATGAACGAAGCGACATAGTCAATTGGCAGGATCCAAGGGGCAGGCTCTGACCATGCGCCCAGTGCACGTTCGAGGACGAAGTCAATCTCCGAGCTGTGCATGGTGGGACGAAGTTGACGATGCCGTTGCAAGAAACGGAGCGCGACGCCCGGTAGCGAACGGTTGGAACGCCCGGTTTTTTCATAGTCGCAATTGAGCGCGTCGAAGAAGCTGCCCACGATGTCGTTCGACAATAGATGCGGACGAACCGATGTCACGCCGCGGGTGGCCGACCAGGATCGAAGGAACCGGCCCCACGCGCAGGTGTTGCCGAACCCTGAGAGATAGAGCCACGTCTCGAAATCCACTTGGGTCCAGGCCGACCATTGCCACCAGCTGGCGTTTAGGAAGTCGGGCTGGGGCCTGACGAAGGCGACCACCTCACAGTCGAATCCGATATGGGCGAGAAGACCCAGTTTCTCGAATATGTCGGCCGCGTCGATCCAGGACTCGCAGGACAGTATCACACTGCCATCTTCGAGCATGTCACCGAGGCGGCCCGCGAGCGATGCGATCAGCGACGGATCAAGGCTGGCTATCTGCGTTGCATCAGCGGAGATGATGTGACCACTCGGCAGCGCCGCGGTGCGCCTGAGAAGTGCATCGCCCGATAATAACTCGCCGTCGTTCATGATCGCGGCGTACCGAAAGCGGTGGCCCCCACGAGATACGAATATCGGCCGTTGCGATAAGGCGGTCTGCAACGAGGAACTCGCGCATTTCGGCGCCCCGACATGTAAGATCAGCCGACTGTCGTTCATATTCGTCCACATCTGCGCGGATCGATCGTCCGCAAATCCTGTGTTGCTGCGCCAGCCTGTCGATAACAGCCAATCGTTCCACTAATGGGGAGACGCCGACAAGCGCTTATCGACGGTCAGCGCGAATGGTCCTGCTCTCGCGCTATCCGCCCGAATTCTGCATGAGGAATAGCAGCGCATTTTTTGATCTCGCCGGATCGGACGCCAGAACCACTTCAAAAGCCTTGGCCTGGCAGAACCGCCATTACCGATCCGGCATAATCCGCCCAATTGTGCAACGGCCGCTGGATTGCTTCGGCGGCCAGCGCCTCCACGAAATGTCGCTCTCGGTCCAACCGACAGATCGCTTGGAAGATTGCATCCTCGTCCATCATATTGATCAATAACGTTCCGCCACCGGGCCCTATTTCCGCCATCGACGATCCGGAATGACACACGCACGGCGTCGCCATCCACAGGCTCTCCAAGATTGGCATGCCGAACCCTTCCTCGCATGACGGATAGATGCTGACGTCGTGTGACTCGTACAGCGAGACAAGCGTGGTGGTATCGACCCAATCCAATATCGTTACATTGTCCATTCCGGCCGCAAGCATTTCGACTTCGGCGATATAGTCGACATTCAAGCCCCGCCAGCCCGAGATGGTCAGCGCGATCCTTCGCCCGGTCGTCCCCTGGGCGCGTTTCAACGCCCGAAGGAGACGCGGCAGGTTCTTGCGCGGCTCCCATGTCGATACCGTCAGCAACTTGAGTTCGTCGGCCTTGCCCGGTCTTGCAGTTAGCCTGCGGTCGCTCGCCGCCAACTGAGCCGGCAACGGGATAACGATGACTGCGGGAGCAATGAGATCATTCGCCGCCATATAGTCTCGAAAATCGGCCGCGACATAGTTCGTCGTGGCCAGGACCAGATCGGCATCGGCGAACATCCTATAATATCGCCGGAATATGGCGAGCAGTTTGGTACTGTAACATTCAGGGTACTTGATCGGTATCATGTCATGTACGATCGCTGCTACTTGCAGGCCCAGAGATTTGCCGATCTGCACCGGGTCCAGTCCGTCGGACAGTAGGGTATCAGTTATTTCAGGCACCAGCAGCCAATCGCCTCGCAGGGCGGAAGGCTTTGAGCGCGTCCAGTCGCCATACCCGCCTTCATTAGCCGAGGAGCAAAGCCGCGGCCGGCATTGAGACCAGTCCCAACGGACATCGACGAGGTCGATGCCCGCGTCCCGCAGTCCTCGCGCCAATTGGCGCACGACCCGCTGTATGCCGGTCTCAATCGTGCAATCGCTGGTATTCTCGCTCCAGTACAACATCGACGGATGATCCCGGGCATCGGTGACGAGCCGCAAATGGGGTCAGCTTTGCATCGAGGATCGGTTACGCAGCGGACGCTGATGATCGAGCGACGCGCGTCTCTGCGCACGAAGGCGACAAGCCTACGCCGCTATTCGAAGGCGGCGTCCACCGTGGTAGCAGCGGCGCCAGGAAGCCGATCTGCACGATGACGATGTCCCGGCACCCTTCCCACAGCTTGGCAGGAAGCCGCGCCCGCTCCGCGGTCCAGCGGCGCGTCCCGTCCTCCTCGATACGGTGAAAGCCCGTGCAGAGCATGCGGTCGTCCAGGGCGACCTGCCGATGCACGCCGAGGCCGTCGCTGATCGACAGCGCGTCCAGCCGCACGCCGAGGCGCCGATGATCGGGAATGTCCATCACCTGATAGGGGACCGAGGTCTCCGAGACGAGCCAGACGTCGTTCGCGTCGGCGGGCAAGATGAACCGCGCCTTCTGACCGTCGAAGGCGGGGTGGACGACGACGTCGTCCGCGACGATGTGCATGGTCGGTTCGACGACCGCGTCCAGCGTCCATCCGAGCGCCAACGCGCGCGACTTCACCGCTTGCCGGACAGCCTGAACGACCGGCCCGTCCGCGAAAAAGGGACGGCAGTACTCCGCGGTCGTCCGGCCAGGACCGTCCGGGGCGATGTGGCTGTCACTGCTGGTGAAAAACGATCGGTTGCCGACATCGGCGTAGCTTTCGGCGGGCAAAGCATTAGCTAGCAGGATGTCGTGGTCGGGCAGTTCGACATGCCAATAGGTGACCTTGTCGACCTCGACCTGCGCGATCGTGCCGCCGTTGACCAGCGCGGCCGCTGGTATCAGCGCGCCGTCGTCCATGAAAGGAACCCATATGGCATGCCCTGGCGAGACGAACAGGTCGCGATCTGGCTTGCCCTCGCCGAAGGCCTCAGCGCTGATGCGGATCGGCCAAGCGGCGGTCGGATCGAAGCAGCGGTCACATCGCACCGTGTGATGACCGATCCATTGGATAGCGACTTCTTCGCCTGACGCCGTCAGAACCGTCTCGCCCGTAGCAAGATCTTCGACCGCGACATCGCCTCGTGGCGTGCGGATCAATGTGCCTGTGGAGAAGCACGGTACCACTCCATCCAACTGCGAGATGTTGAAATCATTTCGCGAGTCAAAGCTGAAAACGGTAGGAGAAACAGAGTTTGGATCGAATGGCTGAGCATGCAAAAAAAGGCTGGGGGTGCCATCTGACGATCCAATAACTAGAAATTGCCCGGTAGGATCCGCGCCAAGTATTTGACCTTGAGTTACGTATGTGCCTATATTATAGTCGAGATCAGTTTGAGTTATTTGCAATGATCCGGTATTTGGATCGAGCACGGTTATCGTCTCTGTGCCCGAGTATCCATGATTAGCGTCTTGCAAGACGTATCCAGAATATACCGTCTGCCCGTCTATAATCTGCGAGGTACCAGTACTTAGCTCACCCCTGGCGAAGCTGACGCCCGAGCCGAACTGAAACGTCTTGCCGTCGATAGCCGCGGCCTCGGTACTGATCGACATCCAACATCCCTTTCGAGCCAATTATACGGGCGACCTCGCCTTCAGCGATTCCGTCGGACCCTTTTTCTCTTGTCGCACAGTGATTAGAACGGCCGCAAGTCGGCGGTGACGAACATGGAAGATAGTGCGGCACCGCCCTCTCGCCCATCGCATCATGGACGACTCCAGATCGGGCTCGGCCGACCCGGTCGGCTGCTGATTGCCGATTGGCCACGAAGCGCCGTCCGTCTGCCGAGCCCAGCCGCTGCGGTCTCGGCAACCAAGCATCCAGATGTCGCCGTCGGGGAGAAGCATGCCGGCCGCCAGCACATCCATCGTCGCCTGGAGCTTCAGCGCCGCCTCGACCGGCTTCCACTCGAAGCGGTCCTTGCTCGCCGCCCACCAATCCTCGAATGCGAACATGTGACGGACGTTCGCCCGCATATAAGCGCTGACGCAGATCGACTGCCGACGCCCATCGTTCATCTCCTCCCGCCTGCGATCTGGGGTCACGCCAGAAAGCCTGTCAGGAAAGCAGCGAATGCCACTTGCAGAGGGAGAACCGGCGCATCGTCGATCGGTGCGACGAGCCGGTCATCGGCATCGTCTCGCTGCGAAACGTGCGTCGAGCCAAGTGAAAATCCGGCGATATTGGTCGGCGATATTCGCAGGGCTGGCGATCACATGACCCTCGCCCCAGTAGCGCACGAGCGTGACCGGGCGGCCAAGGCGCACCAGAGAGGAATATAGACTTTCCGACTGCGCCATCGGCACATAATCGAGATCGCCCGACACTAGCAGAAGCGGGGTGTGGATACGGTCCAGGCTGAAGAACGGACTGTGGTTGAGATAGCGCGCCGGGTTGCGCCAGGGCGGTGCCATCATGCCGTCCTGGCCGGCCTCCGTCATGCCGATCTGGCCGGCGTAGATCGAGCTCTGATCGAGCCCCAGCCTGTCGCCGGGCGGCGGAACGCCGTAGCTTGAAATGAAGTTGGAGGGCGCATTCGCCGCGACGATGCCGCAATAGCGCGTGGTCGAGGATGCGACGACGAGCGCGCCGTAGCCGCCATAGCTGTGCCCGTAGAGCGCTATCCGTCTGGGATCGACATGTCCGCTCGCAACCGCCGCATCGACCGCGGCGCCGATATCGTCGACAATTGCATGCGGATCGGGGTTTGACGCAGCGACATAGGGAATGCTCGGCAGCAGGACGGCATAGCCTTGGCCCGCGAGCAGCGGCGCGCTGTTGGTGGGCGCCAGCGTCTCGGGGTCAAAGCTACCCGGTCGCAGCGCGTCATAGGTTTCCCCGGGATAGGGCATCACGACGAGCGGCGGCCGCGCGCCATGTCGCCTGTGCGGCGGCAGGAGTAACCAATCGGCGTAGGCGCGGCCGTCCGACGCACGCGCGGTCAAGCGGATCATGTGCGGCTGATCGACGGCGGCGAGGCCTGCGTTGATCGTGTCGATCGCGCGGGGCGATCGGCCTTGCCGCAGAACGTACAGCGTGCCGACACCGCTTCGCGCCGTCGACAGGACCAGCGCGGCATGCCGTTGTAGCGAGACGGCAAGCACGGTCGAGCGCGCGGCCGCCGGCAGATCGAGCTGCGCTGCTCGATCGGCGGCAAGTCGCACGCGCGACCGAGGACCGTTCGCGGTCACCACGGCGGGCGCGGCATCGTAGGCGGCATCGGCCGCAGCGCGGCTGCCCTGCCGGCCGTCGTCTGCCGCAACGCCGAGCGAGACCACGTCGCCGCCGAGCGAGCGCCAGCGTCCGGCGGTATCCAGCACCGTCAACTGTCGCCCGGACAGACGATAGGCGGCCGTGCCGTCGGCCAAGTGCGTGAGGACGCCGTCGTCGCCCCGGATCAGGAGGCGGCGTCCGTGATCGCTCAGCACGCGCCATCTTGTTGTTCCCGCAGCATCGGTCACCCGGGCAATTATGTCCCTACCCAACCAGAATGCATGGACGTCGGGCGTCTGAGACCGCAGAGCCCTGCGCGCGGGCGGCTCGATCACGCCGAGGCCGTGAAGCGTCGCGTCGGCCGCTGCGATGCGGACGAGCTGGCCTTGCTGCCATGCCGCCCGGTCGCTCCGCCGGTAGGCCAGAAGGCTGCTATCGTCCGGCGACCAGGCCAGCAGATCGGGCAGGAAATCGCCGTTCAATCGTCGCCATGCAGGCGGCCGGTCACCAAGCATGCCGATGAGCAGGCGGTGGCGCCGGTCGACATAGTCGACCGCGATGGGCAGATCGGCAGGCGGCGTGACCGCCTCGCCGACGGTGAGGACCGCCAGGCGCCGGTGGTCGCCGGATACCGCGACGTCGTAGATCGCGGTGTGATCGAGCAGCGTCACGCGCGCGCCCGTGCGGACGTCGATGCGTTCGAGCCGGTTGAGCGGGCGCTGCGCGAGCGCTGTTTCGTCGCTGTCGCTGGTCACGCTGCCCGTTGGTCGCAGCCCCCGGCGCTGCGCGCGCCACCGCTCGGCGACACCGCGCTGGTAGGCGTTGCCGAACAACAGCATCCACGGCAGCTGCGGTTTGACGAACGTCGAGACGAGCAGATGTGCGCTGTCGATCCAAACCGGCATGGGCCGCGCCAGCGGAAGATCGGGCGCGATGTCGAACCAGCGGACATGGCGATCCGCCAGGGTGACGACGCCAAGCGCCAGACGATGATCTTTCAGGCGCAATAGCGCGGCGCGGCGTCCGTCGGGCGATGGGGCAGCGATCAGATAGCCGACGCCGCGCGATTGGTTGAACAACGCCCGGGGACCCCCCGGGTGCGCAAAGTCGACGACGAAGATATTGGACAGCGACCAGCGCGAGAAATAGCCGTAATCATAAGCGCCGCCATCGTCATAGCGCCGACGTCGTTCGAGCAGCACGAAGCGTCCGCCCGGAAGGGTAACCGCATCGCCATACGCTTGCAGCGAGAGCATGGTCTGGGTGTCGTAGGCGCGCGCCGCAGCGAGGTCGGCATGCGTAAGGGACGCCAGCAAGACGGCCAGCAGGCCGACTCGGCGCAGGATCCGTAACATCGATGGTTACTCGCACAAGACAAGGCGCTGGAAGGCGATCCGGCTACCAGCGCTCGCTCAGCGCCAGCGAGACGGTGCGTCCCGCCACCGTGGCGGTCGCCGCATCATAGCCGTAACCGGTCGCGCGGTCGGCGAACGGCGGACGCTGATCGAGAAGGTTGATGACGCTGAACGAGGCGCTGAGACCCTTGGCGTCGCGGTCCTGCGATCGGTACGCGATCTGCCCGTCGAGCGTGAACCAGGCAGCGACCCTGGGGTGGACGAGGCTGGTCTCGTCATGCTCGCGCGACACGAAATTGCCCGCGATATTGGTGTCGAACCGTCCGCGCGTCCAGTCGACCGATCCCCGCACGCGCAGGCGCGAGGGATAGCCGACCTGCCCGGCGCGCTGCTGGACCGGCGAGGTCGGCGTCTGCTGCTGGAGATAGTCGAGCAGGTAGCTCGCCGACATCGTCAGCTGGAGCGTGCCCCGCGCGACCGGCAGATGGTAGTCGATCGCGCCGTCGAGACCGCGGACGGTGACGGCAGTCGTGTTCACCTCGCCGCCATCGACGATGTCCTGATAGGCGGTGAGCGGAAAACTCTGTGGGTCGAGCGCGCCGGGGCTTGCGAGCAGCGACTGGATCTGCGCGAGATCGGCGGCATTGGTTGCAGGCGATACCGGCTGGACGAAATCGCGTAGCGCCGGATCGGTAAGCGCGGTCAGGATCTGCTGCAACGCCGGCTGGCCGATGCGATTGGTGAAGCGCGTGCGGAAGAAGTCTGCCGACAGGTGGAGACCGGGTATGAACGCAGGCAGAATGTCGCCGCCGATGCTGAGCGACCGGGCACGTTCGGGACGCAGCGCCGGATTGCCGCCGAGCAGGAACAGCACGGGGCTCGAGCCGCCGCTCTGGTTGGGCAGCGACAGCGGTACCACCAGCTTCGGGTCGTTGAGTTCGGGAAGCGACGGCGCGCGGAACGACGTCCCCCAGCTTGCCCGCCAGCTGATCTCGGGAGCGGGCGACCAGGCCAGGCCGATCTTGGGATTGGAGGTCGAGCCGAAATCGCTGTACCGCTCGTAGCGCGCGGCCAGCGACACATCGAGCCTGCGGATGAAGGGCAGGGCGTTGCCCGGTCCGACGAGCGGGATCTCGAGTTCGGCGAACACCGCTTTCACATCGCGGTGGGCGCCGGTATCGGGATTGGCAGTCGGCGTCGTTCCCGAGGAGAAATCGGTGCCGCTGCTTGCCAGACCGTCGCGTCGGAATTCGCCGCCGACCGCCATCTTGACGCTGCCGCCGGGCAGGCGGAACAGCGGCCCGTCCGCCTTGATATTGGCGGTATCGAGCGTGCTCCGAATGCGGTTGGTCGAATAGCCCTGGCGGATGAAGTCGAGGACGGCGGAACTGTTGGCCTGGCCGTCGCCGAACGGATTGAAGAAGCCGTCGACCGCTGTGCTGAAGCCTGTGGACGGATCGTCCGGGGTGTTACCGAGCGCCTCGGCGAGCAGTGTCTCGTTGACCAGGTTCGAATAATGGACCCGGCTGTGCTCGAAGCCGTGCGTGCCGTAGAGGTCGATCTGCCACCCGCCGCCGGGCGTCACCTTGGTGCCGAGCGTTCCGCTGGCCGAGGTCACGCGGCCGTTGACGCGCTGCGGGCCGATATCCCTGTCAAACGAATAGGCGACGAGCTCGTACGGATTACCCTGCGGGCTGACATAGGCCGGATTGGCGGGCGTGACCAAGAGCGCGGATACATAGGCGGGGCCGCGATAGCCGAACCGGCGCTGGGAGAAACGGCCTTCGGCATAGACATCGACCCCGGTCGCGAGCGTCTGGCTACCGGTTGCATAGAGCGCGTGGCGATGTTCACGTGGCGCGATATCCTGGTCGCTATTGGCGTTCTGTAGATTTTCGCCAGGACGGAACGTGGCGGCGGGGGGATGGCCGCCGCTGCTCGGCGGTATCGCGTAGGTCGGCGTGATCGCGCCGGTGAGCGGGTCGACACCGAGCAGCGTGCCCGGGGACGCGTAATATGATCGCCAATCAGTGCCGCCGAGCGGCCGCAGATCGTCCGAGCGCGTCGCCTTGCGGTCGGCGGCGGGAAGCCGTGCGATGCTGTCATATTCATAGGCGAGCAGCGCATGGCCGCTGCCCCAATGTTTACCGAAGGTTTCGCTCAGCTGGAGATGGCCAAGGCCGCCCTGGGTCGCCGATCCCCCGGTCAGCCGTGTCTCGTTGCCCTCGAAGTCCGAGCGCAGGATGATGTTGACGACGCCGCCCACGGCATCGGCACCATAGAGTGCCGAGGCGCCGTCGGTCAGCACTTCGATACGCTCGACGGCGGCTAGGGGAAGCATCGACACGTCGACGAAGTCGCCGCTTCCGCCCGAGCCCGAAACGCGCCGGCCGTTGACGAGCGTCAATGTGGCGTCCGCGCCGAGACCGCGCAGATTGGGCGCGGTGGAGAGCGTCGGATTGGTGCCGCTTCTGTCGACCCCGGTGATCAGCGATTCCTGCGTACCTTGACCGCCGAAATTCTGCGGCAGGGTCTGCAGGATCGACGCGATGCTGGTGCGGCCCGAGCGCTCGATGTCGCGCCGCCCGATCGTCGTCAGCGGCGAGGTGGGATTTGCGGCACCGCGGATGTTGGACCCCGTGACGACGATGTCCTGCGATGCCGGCGCAGCCGCCGCGTCGTCGGGCACCGGCGGCACGCTGGTGTCTGTGCCGCGCGAGGCGGTTACGCCGGACGCGCGCTCGGATACCATATCGCGTCCCGAGAGGTGTTCGAGGACCGATGGTCTCGTGACGACGAATGCATTGGCCGAAATCTGACGGATGGTGAGACCCGACCCTTCAAGCAGCCGCCGGAGCGCCGCATCGGCGTCGAGCGTGCCGACAAGCGTCGGTGCGCGGAGCCCATCGACGAGCCGCGACCGGTAGAGCAGCTGACGGCCGGTGGTGCGCGCATAGCTCTCCAGCGCAGCGCCGAGCGATCCGTTGGAAATGTTGAATGCGAAGGTCGGCGCCGCGGCGTGCAGGCACGGCGCGATGCAGCCGATCACAATGCCCAATCCGACGCTTCGCAACAGCTGCGCTCTGCCCGAACTTCTACCGATCTTTCGCATTTGCCCCCCGCCCGATAAAAGCGGTCCTTCTTGCGGTCCGCTCCACCGAGTAACGCTGGCAGTCATGCCCGACCCTAAGTCGGGCGGGCGGCCTTCCACCGAATCAGCTGCGCACCGGGCGTTTGGGCGCGCGGGCAGGCGAGCGCGACCCGATCGACTGCGCGGGGCGTACAGCGCCGAGCTTGCGCGTCCCTTCGCTCAGCCACGTCTCGCTATAGGTGTCGCGCCGCCGCACATGATCGACGAGATCCTGACGCAGGCGGGTGAGCGCACCGACGAGCGTACCGGCCTCGAGATAGACGATATCGTCTGCCAGGTCCTCGTTGAGCTCGAGCATGGCGATCAGGATGATCGTCATGAGCTTGTTGTCCGCGCAGCGGAGCGCGAAGTCGGCGGATCCGAACGGGATCGCGGCAAGCAGCGCATGCGGATCGCTGTTCGTCGCCTGCGCAAAGGCGGTCAGCCGCGCATAGCTGATCCGCCCTTCGCCATTTTCGAGATGTTCGTAGGACCGCGTCGGCATGGCCATCAGCCGGGCGACCTCGCTTGCGCGCATGCGGCGATGTTTTCGGACCGCGCGCATCGCGCTGCCCAGCACAGCGGCATGATCCCGCTCTATCGAGGAATTGCTCATGGACCGTCCTCACGCGCTCGACGACGATCCCGACCTTTTCATGAAATTGACGAAATTTGAATGCCATATCGATGCGCGATGCGCAGGCGCGAGCGATCTGGGTTCAGCGCGAGCCGAGCTCGATCCGGTCCGGTCGGCTGGTCGCCTTGACGTCGAGGATGGCGGCGACGGCCTGGACGAAACCCTGACTGTCGCCGGTTGCGAAATTGCCGCTGATCCGTTCGGCGGCGAGCGCGTCGTCGTCGAGCTCGATCGGAACGCCGCCGTAGCGGTTCATCTCCGCGATCGCGGTCGACAGCGGGGTGTCCTGGAATATCAGCCGCCCTTCGAGCCAGCTCGTCTCGCGCGCGGCATTGCCGGATATGGGCGCGTCCGGTCGCACGCTGTCGAAGACCTGCCCGGCGGTCATGTGCTCTTCCACCGGCCCCGTTGACGACGGATGCCAGACGATGATCGCGCCGCGAACCAGCGATACCCGCACCCGGGCGCCGTCGCGTCGGACGTCGAAGGCCGTGCCGACCGCACGAACGCGCACACCGTCGGCAACCACCCAGAACGGGCGGCTGGTGTCGTGCGCCACGTCGAAGAACGCCTCGCCCTGCGCAAGGATGATCCGCCGCTCGTCGGCCGAGTAGGCGACACGCAGCTGGGTGCGCGTGTTGAGACGGACGCGCGATCCGTCATCGAGATTGACCGCGAGCTGCTCGCCGGATGCGGTCCGATAGCGGGGGCCGGTCGAAATCCAGGCCGCGATGCCGGCGCCGAGCAACAGCGGCAACAGGACCGCAACGCCCGCTGCCACCGGCCGCGCCGCGATCCGGCGGCGCCACGACAGGAGATAGATCCGCCAGGCGGTTCGCTTTCGGGTGGCGCGCAGGGCGGCGAGAATATCGGGATCATCGGCAAGCGATGCGCTCTGCGCCCAAGTCCGCTCGACCTCGGCATAGGCGGCGGCGTTTGCGGGCACGCGGCGCCATGCGTAGAATGTCGTGATGTCCTCGACCGCCACGGCGCGCGACTGAAGGCGCGCGTGCCAGCGGGCCGCCTCGTCCAACGCCGCCTTGTGCTCGTCGTGCGCGGCCACCTGTCGCCCCTAATCTTGCAGGCTCGCGGTGCAGATCGCGAGCGCGCGGCCTATGCGCCACTCGACCGTCTTTACCGAAATACCCAGCCGCTCTGCAATCTCTGCATGCGTCAACGCGCTGAACCGGCTGAGCAGGAAGACTTCGCGGATCCGCGGCGGAAGGTTCAGGACCAGCTGCTTGAGCAGCAGTCGCTCTTCCTGGTCGGCCGCAACCCGCATGGCGGCGTCATGCGAAACCGCGCTGTCGTCGATGGATGCCCGGTGATCCTCGCGGCGGCGGCGTCGCCGCCTGAACTCGTCGCGAATGAGATTGCCAGCGATCCTGAGTAGCAAAGCACGTGCATGCAGCGACCGCGCGTCGGCCGGATAGCGATCGAAGCGCAGATAGGCCTCCTGGACGACATCGTCCGCCTCTATCGCACGGTGCCCGAAGCGTAGCGCGAGCCGGCGGCGCAGCCAATCGGCGTGGCGCCGATAATCTTCGCCGAGCGCCTTCGCGCGACCGTCATCCCCGCGCGTCGTTGCTGGTGGCAAAGCCGCTAACCGATCCTGTGGCGTGGCTTCTGGCTGATCGGATGTCCTCGATCGCACCGACATCGTTCGAACCCCTCAGCGGAGGTGCACGCCGATATGGCCGCTCATCGCGTCGCACCTATGTCCATCTCGGGGCGACGGCCTGAGCCGGATGTTGGAAACCTGCGATAACAGGCGCATGCGCCTTTACCGGCAAGCCGGCTGGACATGCGCGCATGCCACCCGGCCCCGGCAAAGCCGAGTCCGAGTATTATCGCGGGGTTTCCACGCCCCACCCCCGAGTGTCGCGGGAGCGGGGACAGATTGCGCTATTCTGGTGATCAAGCAAGCCGGAAATGGGTAACTGCCAATGGCATTGGCCCAAGCGATCCGACCAGTTTCCTCAAACGAAGGCGGCAACGATGCGGGCAAAGGCAAGCGCTGCGTGTCTATTCCCGAGGTCACGGTCGCAAGCCCGCTGCCACGGATGATGCCAATGTGCCTCGAGTCCGCTCGCGGCAAACCGGAACACGGGCAGAGCGGGGTGGCTTCCTCCGTTGCCATCGACCAGCCAAACGGCATCCGCGTGCGGTGTGATCCACAGCCGTAGCGCGCAAAACCATTCGACAGGCTCGGCATAGGCGCAGAGCGCTATCGTGCCGATCGACACCCGGCCCGGGCTCGCGATCGAAACGACGATCGCCGACCGTCGCCACCTGCGGACTGCGGCCTCGACGTCTCGCCTCCGTGCTCGGCGTCCGGTTCGAGTGACGATGAGGAGGGGATCGTCGAGCACGGATCGGTGCCGATCATCGCTGCGTCGCGCGGCGCCGATCGGCATCCATCCCACCAGCGCGCGAAACGCCGCGTCCGCAGCGGCGATCAGGCGGTCGGTGTCATTGTCATTGGCGGGAGCGCGCATGTCGCTTTGTCCGACGAGCGACTGCAACTCGTATTTTCTTGCGTGTCCAAGCAGCCAGGCTGCAATCTGCAATCGTCTTTCCGACTGACGCAGCACCGCCGGCGCTTCAGGTAGGGCGGTCGCCGAAAACGACCCAGCGAACGCCATTCTCGCGGAGCGATGTCGCAATTCTGGTTTGGAGGCGCATGATATGGTGAGGGCGATGGCGACGGACATCGATCGACCGTCACGCATGTACGGCCTGTTCGCCGGCACCCCGTATCGGACGATGCGGTACTGGGCTTCAACCAGATCGTAAGACGTCGCGGCGAGAACAGGTCATGGTTTCGCAGCAACGACAGCGACTGCCCCGAGCGTCCATCCACGAACGCCTGGCGGCGTTGACCGTCGCCGACTACCGAAGGCTCGCAGCACTGGCACGAGCGCGTGCATGGGGCTGGGATATCGATGCGGGCGATCTCCTGCACGAAGCCGTTCTACGTGCCTATCTGACAAGATCGTGCGCCCCGGACGTAAACGTGATCGCTTTCCTCTCGGGCATCATGCGCAGTCTTGTCTCCCAGCACGTTCGAGCGCTGACCGCGCGGCTGTCGGTTCGAGGGTTATGGAGCGACGGCCATGACACCGTGGAGGGCGGCATGGCGACGATCGATTCATTCGACAGCGAGGCGCCCGAGCGACGGCTCGATCTGCGGCAGGCGCGACTTGCTTTGTCGCGAGCAACGGCTGGAGATCCGCAACTCGAGCGGCTCGTCGATGCGCTTTCGGAAGGATTGATCGGTCACAAGCTGGCAGCTCGGCTTGCCGTGGATGCGGCCGGCCTGGCGACGGCTAAACGCAGGCTCGCTCGGCGCCTGCGTGCGGTCCAAAGCGAGTTCGATATTCAAAGGCAGGACAGATGATAGGTCGCAATCAGCTGTTGTTTATCGGCGACGCCGTCGCGGACGCGATATTGGCGATGTCGGACGACGAGATCGCCGAGCTTGCGTCCATGGCCGATGCCAAGTCCGCTTGGCGGATCGTGGCTGCTGCGGAGCATATGACGCGACTCGGATCGCTTGCAGGAGGCAGCGCGGCGGAAAGCGACAATTCGGAAAATGGCAAGCAACGCGGTTCCACAACCTCGCCATATCTGCCGAAGCTCGTCGACCGGGACGAGCCGGATCCCCAAGCCGAAGATCGTTCCGATCCGAACCCGCTCAGACCACGTCTCATGCCTTTACCGAAAGATCGTGGTTAGCCGACGCAAAGATTTTCGCGCTGCCACGTCTGCTTCGAGAGTTGCGTCGGCGTAACCGTGACGCTCCACAACTTGCCACCCTGTGCTGCCGTGTGAACGAGTATGCTCAAAAGACGGCTCTGAGCGATGCCGGCGCTTGCGCGCCTGCGTCCGCGAGTTGCTGCAGGCGGCGCGCGGCGCGTGCGGTACCGCGAGCGATCTCGGCTGCCGGCCAACCGGCGCGGTGGATCACGCGCCCGTTCTCTACTGCGTAGTGCCCAAATTGCTTGCCGCAACCGCGCGGCACCAGCACGGCGCGGTTGCCGCGAGGTGCCAGCCAAAGCGAGCCGAACTGCAGTTTGACCATCCCGCGTTCGGAGACTGCAATGCCGATCGCGGCCGGGCCGGCCTCGCCCTCGGCATCGAACAGGAGCAGCACTACATCGCTGTTCATGGCGTTCATCGTTTCGATCGTGGCGAACACCGCATCGTCATTGTGGACGTCATGCCCGGTGAAGACGGTGTTTGAGCTTTCGGTCTCACCCTCCATCAGCAGACGCGCGGCGTCGATATAGCGGATCATCGTGTCGACTGTGTTGGTCATGGTGTCTCTTCTCCTTGGATCCGCCGGAGGCCTTCCCTCCCGTTCACGGTCCTCGCCCGACCTTCTCCACTCCCACGGATTTTGATCTCTGCGTCGAGCCACGAAACGCCTGCGCCAGAGCTCAAGCGTTCCGGCGTTTCGTGCGACTGTTGTCGGAGCCGGGGACTAGCCTGCGGGCTCGGCCCAGCGCTTGCGGTGCTGCGTCCACTCCTCGAAGAGAAGCGCCTGCGCGTCCCTGTCGCAAACCTCGCGGACATATGATCCGAAACCCCAGGCATGATGCTCGCGCACCAGCGCGACGAGATGCGCATGGGGCAGGTTTCCCGACCCGTTCTCGCCCGGCACGTGCAGCGCGACCAGTGTCGACAGCTTTCGTGCCCGCACGAGGCGATCAAGTGCGAAGGCGCGCGCCTCTTCCATCATCTCATGGCGAAAGCGCGGTTCGCTGAACCGCAGCGTCAGGCTGAGCAGCATCGCCTTTTCGCCAATAAGCAGCGTGTCGCGGTAGAGCGGGAAGAGCTGCTGGGGCTCGGACAACGCATCGGGAACGCCGGGCGCGGGCAGGAGGGTGGCGGCGGCCGCGGTCACCGGCCAGGAACCATCGGGTGCGACCACCGGATCAGGTCTGATCGGCTGGACCTTGGCGCGTGCGAACAACAAGAGATCGTTGGGCGTTCCGCGCAGCTCCCGACGCAATACGCCGAACGAGAAATTCTCCATCGCCCCTGCTGGATCGAGGAAGACCATATTGGCGGTCTCCGACGGGCTGAGCCATGCGTTATCGCTCATGCCGCACCTCCGATCAGCCGCGCGATCGCGACGGTCGCGTGCCGGAGGCCGAGTTCGCGGTCCTGCTCGTTTGTCCAAGGCGGGCTCTGGTGGCGCGCCAGACCAGCAGCGTTCAGCTCGAAAAGCGGGATAGCTGGGTGGGGCGAGAAAGCGCTCACCAGCCAAAGCCCGTGTCTGCCGATCGGTAGCCACGGCTCGTAGGCCGTGTAGCAATTGGATATCTCGCCCGGCAGCCCGACGGCGAATTCGAAACGCGGCATGTGACCACGCAGTTCGGCTGACACCGTGACGACTGGCCGGTTCGAGCACGCGGCAAGCCGGAGTGTCGTGACCGCGAGCGGCTCGCTGATCGACGTCGATACGCGCAGCAGCGGCCAAGGCAGCAGATCGAGCGCGCGGGGGGCGCTGGAGCAGGCACAAGGCGAGGCGGTCTCGCCAAGTGCCAGCGTCCTTATCGCCGCGACAAGCGTACCGGGCGCGTTATTCCAATGATAGGGTGTCTTGACCATGAGTGTCCTTAGACGGCCTGGTGCGGGGCTGAGCGCAGCGGGCCTGATCTTCGATTTCCTCTCTTCCGAGGCAGCCGACGCTGCCGGCCTTTGCACTTCCAATGCTTTTCTTTTAGGACCCGCCGCGCGCCGTGGCCGGGATCCAAATGCGGAGGCGTGCCCGCGGGAGTGCCCAACGCCGAGCTCACCATGATCATCGCGGCCGGATGACGGTCGCGGTTGGTGGCGCATGAATGATGAACAGCGTGCACGGCTTGCGGCGGTTGTCGAGGCGGGGCCGATCCCTGCGGCGCACGACGTGCTACGCTGGCGGCTTGCCGATCTGGCGCAGTGGATCTGGGATAAGTTCGCGCTCGGAAACCGCTCTAGTTGTTTGGTCCCGGGATTTGGTGGGTCGGATCTGACGTGAAGCGTTGTGGCTCTTTGAGCCACATTTTGCAGATGGCTTCGTAGGGGCGAGGCCTTTGAGGGTTTTGAGCCTGCGGCCGAAGAGCGACATCAGCCGGTGGCGCGCGCGACGATCAGCGAGGCGACCTCGCCTGCCGTCGTCGAGACCGCATCGTCATAAACCGCCTGGACCAGCTCGTGAGCGAAGTCGATGACATCGGCCGCGGCCTTCGAGGGACCGGCGACGAACGCCACAAGGTCGGCTAGCACCGCATTGACGACGGAGGTGCGCTTCTCGGCGCCCGTTTCGCCCTGCGCGGTGGTGATCTGGGTCTTGATCTTGCCGACGAGGCGGTGTCGGCCTTCGCGATCGCGACAAAGTGAGCGACAAGCGGCAGCTCGATCTCGCCGATCACGCCGCCGTCGTGCGGGTAAATGATATGGGCGATGAACGCGGGCATCTTCATGGTGTCGTCTCCTTGGGGGGTGCGGCGCGGACGATGTCGTCCGGCACGCGGAATCCGTCGCCAGCTTCCACCGGCGCGAATTTACGAGATTGCGGGCGCGTCACTAAGGGGCAATCACTCGGCAAGAATAGCTTCGCGATAAAAGCTCATGAACGAGCGAGACTTTTGGCGGCAAAGACCGGCGGCGCGACGCTACAAAGTTGGGATCGCGCTTTGCGTTGTTGCAGTCGCAACGGTCGCATTTTGGTCGGTCTGGAAGGGCTTTCCGTAGCCGGGTGCGGCTAAGTAGTGCGCCCCGTGGTTGCGTGAACGGTTGCTGTGTGGGTGGTTCACCGCGAGAGAACGTCCAGGCGGTACGCGGGGCGATGTTCGGGCCGCTCGAATGGATCGTCGCGCTATGGCGACGTCAGGACGGAGGCTTCTGCTGCCCGTTCAACGCCACTCAGGCGCCCGCCCAGCGGCTATGCGACAGCCGTGCACGCAGAGCGCTCCAACCGGCGGAAGCGCAGACGATCACGACGCCGAGAACCTGCTCGGCGATCGCGGGCACGGCATCGCTGACTACGCTTTGATCGCCATAGCCGTGGGCGACGATCATCGCGCCCAGCGCGGTGATGACGTGGCGGACAATAGCGCCAGTGATTGCGCGCGCGGCAGTGGCCGCCGGCGCCGGTGCGTCGGCCATGGTTCTCTCCATTTCGTAAGGTGACAATCAGGCCGTTGCCGTCGCATGGGCGGACAATGACCAATATCGCGACCGGCTATGACTCAGTCGCTACATGGATCGTTTATCAGTGCCCCGCTCGAGACAAATTTGCGCACATGTGCGCAGGTCTGACGATTTGGCTCGCAAGTGCGGGGGTTCTAGGGCGGGGACTAGGATCGCGCGCACCGATCGCAGCCATCATCGTCGTCGAACTTCTGAACGAATGCGTCGACCGCGTTGCACACGGCTCATGGCAGTGGCCCGACACCTTGGCAGACATGGCCGCTACCTGGTTCTGGCCAATCGTTATCGGCGCGTTGATCAACTTTTCCCCCGAACTGGCGCGTTCTCCCGGTCGAGCTTGATCTCGGCACCGTCGAACCAGAGATTGACTATATTGCGTTCGCCGGCTTCAGACTCTCAGCGAGCAGCGCTCGCGCCTTGGCCGTCACCTCTCCGCGCGTGATGTCCCGTCATGGTTGAGGTCGAGCCCCGTTTTTTTTTGCAGGTAGAGCTTCGAGTGATCGCCGCCCTTCTCAAACAGGATCGCTTTGTCCGGCTTGCCGACGCCTGCCGGCCATAGGATCGCGAAGTAGAGGTCGGCGAGATTGTGCAGCCGCCCGCGCCATGGGCAGAAGTAGAGGTCGACATAGTCGAGCTGCGCGAGCGCGGTCATGGCTGCCAGCTTGGCCGTCGGGGTGTGCAGCAGTCCGGCCGTCTGCGGCATGAACTGGATGAGCCCGACGGCGCCGCAGCCAGCCCCGTTGCGCACGGATGGCGAGAAGTGCGCCCGGTCTCCCAGGCCATGCAGGCCATCAGGTCGGACGCCGAGCAACCGAGACCGTCGGCGATGGCGCGCACGTGGTCACGAAAGGCAGGCGCGACTTTGCGCCCCCCGGGCAAGTGGGGTCATGGCGATCTCCATCTAATCGAGGGCGAGTCATCCGTCCGGTTGCTGCGTTCGTATCTTCGCCGGGTCGTGGGAGAGAACTGGATGTATTGGTGGCGTTGGCTTCGGGCCTCTCGGCTGGAAAGGCTTGAAGCAAAGCGGGAGGCTGCTCTGTTGACGCATCAATACGGAAGCGAGGCGGAGAAAGTGGTCCGGGAGAAGCTTCGCTCGTCGAAGCGAAAGCGGTCGAGAGCTGAGCTCACGCTTACATTGAGCATCATCGCTAGGAAACACCGAAAATAAGACGGATTTGATCGAGCGGACCTATCCTTCGATGTCAGAGGTTTAGGTGCGCAGGTTGGACGCGCGGGCCGCGTCGTTCGGCCTCGGGCCCCGCCGATTCGTCCCTGACCCGGCGGGGCTCGTTAGCCGGCCGATCCGTCGAGTTCGCTGAGCAGCGGCTTAAACTCTTCACCTTCCGCGGGCGGCCTGCCCCCGATGATCGTCGCGAGCCTCTTAGTGGGCAACTTGTCGACTTCCGCTGCGACGCCTTGCGCGCCGCCTTGCGCGACTCGCTGTTCGAACCACTTCCGTGCCATGCGGACGAGCCGATCGGACGAAACCGCGGCGAGCGCCCCATGAGGACACTCGCGTCGCCGGTGAGGTGGAAATAGTCCGCCACATAGACGGCGATTACGCCGAGCATGCCGGGCAGCAGCACGTCCGCCAGCAGGCTCTTCCACGAAATCGAGCCGCCGTCGCTCAGGACAAGGCCCTGCTTCGCGAGCGTGCCGACGCCCAGGCCAAAGCCGACTGGGCCGTTGCGCGCGAGCGCGTCGTTCCACCACGTCACCGAAGGAACGCCGACACGCCGATACAGAGCGTCAGCATTCCCCATAGGCCGGCATGGCTCGCTTAAGGTGGAGATCGCCATAGCGCCGGCCGTGAACGTAGATGCCGAACATGAGCCCGGCCGCCATCCCGCCATGCGCGACGACGAGCAGCTGCCCACGGTGCAGAACGGAGAGGTTCGGCGCGAACCAGCGCACCCCGAAGAGCAGCACGGCAACCGCGATCGGCACGAGGCCGGCGCGGTGATGGTCGCCCTCGTGCGGCCGGCCCGCGAGGCAGCGCCAGGCCGACGACGTCCACCAGACCACGATCGCCACCGCCAATACCGTCGTGAAGATGCGCAGGCCGTTCGTGACGGACAGCAGCGACGGGTAGGCGTCGGCGAGCGCGCTCCATAGGCGGGGGTGGGTCATCACTTTAAACTCCGTCGAAGCTGCTCTCGCGCCATCGGATAACCTCCACTGTCATTCGGGTCGGGGGAACTGTCGCCAGCGTGAATAGTCGTCACATCTTCGGTTCAGACGGGGAGGATCAATCTTCCCGCCTACGAAAAGGAGATGATCATGAAACGAGGACTTGGACTTCTTGCCGCTGTCGCCACGGTCGCGACGATCGCTATCTCGGCACCGGCGTCCGCGCAGGGTTACGACCGATCGAGCCGCGAATGGCAGGCTCACCACCAGCGTGAGCGTGAAGTTCACCATGAGGAGCAACGAGAATGGCGAGGCCATCATCAGCGAGCTGTCGCAATAGATCGCGAGGAGCATGCGCGCTTCGAAGATCACCATCGTCGTGTTTTGGAGCAGCGGCACGACGATCGCGTGCGCGATCGTTACCGGAACAGCCGGGGCTATTGAACTAAGCGGCGCTGCGGCCCGTCGCTGCAGCGCCGATCTTGCGCAGGTTCCGCTTCAGATAACGAAGGTGAGCGCGCCGACGATCGCCTTCGCCAGGATGCGATTGCCGATGTCGTTCGCCTGGAAGCTGTCCTTGGGCATGGACGGCCCGGTGGTGCTGCTCGCGATCGTGGCGGTCTTGTGATCGCCGTAAATCGGAACCCCCGATTCGACCCATCGCCTCGTCGCGTGGATCGTCACAATTTCGGGATGGACCGTGCGGAGCCAGTTGACCGCTTGATCCACTTGTCGACCGCAGTCGCCATCGTACCATCCGGCTGCTGTCCGGCGACCAGCGTCCATCGGCGGCGATGTCGTTGAAGCCGTAGGTGATCGGTGAGCTCCATAGCGCCATTTCCGAGTTTAACGCGAAATGCGCGGGTCGCTGCTGCAGGCTGAGCGCATAGTCAGCGCGGAATACATAATTGGTCTCGATGCGCTGCCAGAAGCCCGTCGTGAAGCTGTACGTCCCATCGCTGGCAGTGCCGTTGCTCGCGCCATCATTGTGGATTGGCATCTCGAACAGGATCAGATCGGGCTCAAATGCCCAGACCTCATTGTCGTGATATTTCGGCAGGCCGCGCCCATAGAGCGCGTTGGTATTGTAGCCGCCGCGCGCCGCATTGACGACGGTCAGCATAAACTGGCGTCGGGACCATTCGAAGCCCAATACATGAAGCGGCCGGCCGCCTGCCCGGTGAACGTGATCAGTTTCGTCGTTGCCCGGCTATCGACTGCGCCGCCCTTGCACCGAACTTGGGCTGCTTCTGATACTGCGTGTTGCTCCTGGTCTGGATAGAAACCGTCGTCTTCACGTCCGTTTCCGGATTGGGGATATCGTAATTCGCCGTTGTTGACGCGCTCTCGCGCATCGAGAAAGTGTAGCGGTTCTCCTCGACCCACGACGGGGACCCTCGTCGTAGACCTGCACCTGCCCATTGCCGGTGCTGATCGTCGCGGCGACTGTCGGGCAGCCAGCGCTATTGAGCTGCCCCCGTCTGAGTGGTCCATCGACTATGATAGTCTGGACCAAGATGAGCCTGCCCCCATCTCTGGTCCGGCCTTTGTGAGAAAACCGGTCTCTTTTTGCATCAGGGCAGGCATGCCTGCCCTGATGCAAAAGCGCGCTCCGTCGGGGTCTGGTTGCCGAGGGGCTATGCGGGCGGACCTCAATGTAGTCGATCCGCCACGCCTCACATTTTACCCGAGCGTCGTCCAAGCTCGAGAACCAAAAGGCGTTAAGGCATTCGGCCCGGACGCGGCCGTTGAAGGACTCGGCGAAGGCGTTGTCGTTGGCTTGCCGGGGCGGCTAAAATCGAGGACGACGCCGTGGGTCCAAGCCCATAGATCCAAGTCTTTCGAGATGACTCCGGCCCA
This sequence comes from uncultured Sphingomonadaceae bacterium, assembly GCA_964247655.1. Taxonomy (GTDB): domain Bacteria; phylum Pseudomonadota; class Alphaproteobacteria; order Sphingomonadales; family Sphingomonadaceae; genus Solisphingomonas. Next base: position 65,460 of record CAXTVK010000002.1, read on the forward strand.
TTGTCAGACGTACCCGCTTCGGCCGCCGGTGGCTGGCCGCAACTCGATCAAGAGTTTGTACGATGCTAGCTGTTCAGCGCGACGTTTGCGATTGTTATTGGGCGCGCTTGAGTCCGCGATCGACTCCGCACGCGCGGGCAGTCAGCGACGTTTGCTGAGCGTTGCGACAATCACTGAGAGTTCGAAGAAAAAACTGATCTATTCGGCGGCACATACGGCGATTGCCGCGATTGCGGCGATCGGGGGGTATCGGCACTCGCTATTGTTTGCCGACGCCGTGATAGCGTAGCCCAGCCGCCACGACGTCCTCGGGCGGATAGATGTTGCGCAGGTCGACCAGCACCGGCGTCGCCAGCAGCCCCGCGATCCGCTCGAGGTTGAGCGCGCGGAACGCGTCCCATTCCGTTACGATCACCAGTGCATCGGCACTGTCGGCGACTGCATAGGGATCGTCGAGGAAATCGACGCCGGTCAGCACCAGCTTGGCCTGCTCGACGCCCTCGGGATCGAAAGCGCGAACCTTGGCGCCCGCATCCTGCAGCGTCTGGATCACGGAGATCGCGGGCGAATCGCGCATGTCGTCAGTGTTGGGCTTGAAGGTGAGCCCGAGCACGCCGACGGTCTTGCCGCGCACGTCGCCGCCCATCGCCTTGATCACCTTGCGCCCCATCGCGCGCTTGCGCGCATCGTTAGCGGCAATCGTCGCCTCGACGATGCGCAGCGGCGATTCGTGGTCGTCTGCGGTCTTGAGCAGTGCCAGCGTATCCTTGGGGAAGCAGGATCCACCATAGCCGGGGCCGGCGTGGAGGAACTTGCGACCGATCCGGTTGTCCATCCCGATCCCGCGCGACACCTCCTGCACGTCGGCGCCGACCGCTTCGCACAGATCGGCGATCTCATTGATGAAGGTGATCTTGGTCGCAAGGAATGCGTTGGCGGCGTATTTGATCAGCTCGGCGGTCCGCCTACCGGTGAACAGGATCGGCGACGACTGGTTGAGCGACAGCGGGCGGTAGATCGCGCGCAGCACGCCACGGATCGATTCGTCGTCGGTGCCGATGACGACGCGATCGGGGCGCTTGAAGTCGTCGATCGCAGCGCCTTCGCGGAGGAATTCGGGGTTGGAGGCGACGGTGATGCCCCTGGTGGGTGCGACCTCGGCCACAATCCTCTCGACCTCGTCGCCGGTGCCGACGGGCACGGTCGACTTGGTGATCAGCACCGCGGGGCCGTCGAGTGCGGCCGCCACCTCGCGGACCGCGGCGAAGACGTAGCTAAGATCGGCATGCCCATCGCCGCGCCGCGACGGCGTGCCGACCGCGATGAACACCGCATCCGTGCCTTTTACGCCCGCGACCAGATCGGTAGTGAATGACAGCCGACCCGCCTTGACGTTGGCGGCGACCAGCGCGTCGAGCCCGGGCTCGAAGATCGGCATCATGCCGCGGTCGAGCGCCGCGATCTTGGCGGGGTCCTTGTCGACGCAGACGACCTCATGCCCGAAATCGGAGAAGCACGCGCCCGAGACCAGCCCGACATAGCCCGTTCCGATCATCGTGATGCGCATGCTGGTCCCCTTATCGTCGTGCCGCTGCTGCTGCTAACGGATTACGGGCGCAGCGCAAAGTCGATCGTCACGTTCCTGTCCCGCGATCAGCGTCCGAGCATGAATTTGGCGAACCGCGTCAGGCTATGCGGGTGGCGGCCATAGGCGGCATCGAGACGATCCGACTTGGCATAGGCACTCGCCGCCGCGCCCAGCGCGACCGCGAGCCTGCGCGGCAACGGCAGCATGTAGGCATATCCCGCGGTGAACTTGCGGACGCGGAAGGGCTCGCCCAGCAACGGCGGTTCACGACCGAGTTGCTCGTCGCGTTCGAACAACTCGTCGTTGCGGACGTTCTCGAACCGACCGAACAGCGCGTGGCGCGGCGTCGCCGCATAGGTCGCCTCGACTAGGCACGCCGGGAGCACGCGCCCCGGCAGGACGGTCTTGCGCGAATAGGCGGCGGTGACCTCGAGGCCGTGCGCCGAATAGCTCGTGCTGGCGATCGCCGGTGCTCGTTGTGCTCCGGGGCGAGTGCCTCGGGGCTATGAAGCGCGCCATGGCTGATCTCGCTGCTCCACGCCTGCGACGGGTTCCGGGTCGCGCGGACCGACCAGCTGCCGAGCCGGGGCGTCTAGATATTATAGCGGTTCTCATCGGGCTTGCGGCCCTTGAATGCGCTGGCCTCTACCTGCCAGTGCGGCGTCGCATAGCCGGCCGTCGTGACGCCCAAGGTGATATGTGTTGAATCGAACCCATGATGCGTGATTGGCGCCTCGGGATCGCACCGCGCCGAGCTGCGGTGCATGAAGGCGGACGGCCCGAGCGCGGGCTCGGCGGGCAGTTCACTATAGACGATAGCCTGCCGTCCGAGCCGACCGCGACGTCGATCCGCGCCGACATCTGCATGAACAGATCGTGCGGGTGCTGGCGATCGACCAGCGCGATCCCGTGAGCGGTATCGCCGCTGGCGAACAGAGCGGGATAGCCACGCTCGCCCATTAGCGGATCGAGCGACAGCATCGATCGCAGCGTCAGATTGATACCGGACCCGAGCGGTCGCGCAGCCTCGAGCATCGCCATCGATTGGACGAGCGCCTCGCGCGACCCGCGCGGCTCGCCCTGGTCTGTCCTACAGCCCCAGGCATAGCCGGGGGCTATCATAATCCAGTCGCCCGCTATGACGTCGAGGCCGCGCATCGTATGGTTCGCGGGAAAGGCCGGAGGTGCCCGAACCCGAGGTCGAGGATGTGACGCTCGTCGGCGCCGGTGTCGACAACGATGCTGCTTGGTCTCGGTTGGGACGCATGTCCATGCCGGCCATTCGTTTGTGCAAATGCTAACCGCGTCGACACAAGCGGCGCGCCTCCGTTAAATGTCGTATCGTCGTTCCGTCCGGTCGAGAGAAGAGCGACGAAGCCGGACGCCTCCGTAAACAAGCCTTTCCGGGCCGATTAGAACGCGCGTTGGATGTTTTTGAGCAATCGGCATTGGCCCGACACGACTGAAGTAATCGGCCTTCTCGTATCGACAGATGATCCGTTTTTTCGTTCGATACGCAGGGTCGTGCGGTAGATCACGAACGGACCGAACCGCACCGCCGCAGGCATGAAGACCGCGCGCATCTCCGATCCGCCGCCGGTATCGGGGCGCGACGGGGTAACAGTGCCTTTAGCCTCATTCACTTCGATATCGAGTGGGTATGGCCTAGCGGGATCATCCATCAGACACCGCAGTATGACGACGCCCGATTGCAGTGTGTTCGTCGGCCTTATAGTTTGCGACTGATTTCTGGGCCTTCGCGTGATGGTATTTGCAGGATCGGAGATGATGTCGGAAGAGAGCATAGGCGGCGGCGAAGGCAGCGTACGGCTGGATTCAGCGCGTGAAGTAGCAGATGGAGCAAACTGTTCGGAAGGCGAGACGGAATGCTTGATAGTTGGGTCTGGGGTTTCATCGTCGGCGCGCGAGACGAAATGCGCCAAATGCTCGCCATGTTTGCTGAGAAGCGTCATTATCTGAAACTCGCACTTGAGGCTGGCTCCAAGAGGTTCAATGACGCGCACCGGTGTTCCTAGCGACCAAGTCGAGCTGAGCGCCTCGAGCTCTCCCATAGAAACCGATCGTTTTGCATATTCTAGAAAGCATTTGTCGCGTTTGGCGGTTACGACGATCTCGCCGCTTGCCGGCTCCCGATTATCCGAAAGGACTGAAAGGGCAGCTGGCTGTGAAGCCTGGGCTAGCAATGTTATGGAGAGGACCAGCATCATAGCCATTTAGAACCGAAATCGCTGTGGCGAAAGCTAGGATATGTCCGTCCGTAACGGACGAATGATAGCGGCTATTGATGTTGATGAGGGAAAGCGGGTGGCGGATCGCGTCGTCGGGACGGCTTTCGGCCGTTTTCCTCGGTTACCGCGTATATCATCAAACTGGAGGGGAGCAGATCGTTGCGAGCCACCTTGCGGTTACGGTGCGCCGGACATTAAAGTAGCGGTCGGTCGCGTGAGACTGGCGCAGCAACTTGCGCGTTGGGGTCTTCCGGTGTCCGGCGATGCGCGAGGCAAAGTGATTGGAGAAGCCGAATGATTCGTAGAAATCGAGCCTTCCAGATGCCCCTCGTCTTCCTGGTAGGCGTTTCGTTAGCTAGCGCCGCTGCAGCGCAGTCCCGAGAAGTCGTTGATCCCAATACGGGAAATTACGTGCCTGTGCCCGACCGGTTCGGCGAGGATTCTCCTAGGATGGATCCCGTCGGCAACGATCCCGCACGGATCAATGGACGAATATCGTCGCGGACGACGCAGCCCGCCCCTCGCATCAACAACCGCGCATCGGCAGACCTGTCGGAACAGCCGCTCGTTTCGTTGGGCGGGATGTCGACATACCATCCGCCAGCAGGCGGCGCTTCGTCGTCCGTCTATCCCGATTGGTGGCCGCGGTAGAACGTTGGTTCTCGTTTGATCGCGCTGCGATCGGCAACCGCGTGCAGAACTCGCTCACCTTCAATACGAGGATGCCTTTAGATGCGCAGATGTATCGGACTTATATCCTTGTGCATGATGATGACTACCCTTCAGGCCTGCCATAGCGAGACGACGCCGGAAGAAAACAGCGCCTATGTGGCTGATCAGGCGAATGAGGACGACGCTCTGAACGAAATTAGAGAGAATGCGGCCGAGGCTGTCGGCGCGAGCGAGGCCGTTGAGGGATTGATACCCGATCAAAATGGTCATGTGCCGATGGCAAACGTGCAGTGATCGACTGACATGGCTCAGCCCGGTAGATTCAGCGGCTCGGGTTCAATCGGCTCGACGGGCCATATCGCAGAATCGGATCACGTGTGTTAGCTGTCCGGCGTCGTGCCTAGGTTGGTCCAGCCTGTACCGGGAGAATGAACAGTTGAAGCGTCATCGGATCGGATGTGCCGTTGTCGGCGTGTCGCTGCTCTTGCTGCAATCGGTATCGCTTTCGGCCGCTCCAGGAAATGCGGGGATGCGCGCGAAGCTGGATGCTCGGCGCTGGTTCGTGCCGCAATTCCGCATAACCGCACTGCGCGACAAGGACGTGCAGGCGATGCCGCAGCTCCTTATCCGGCTGGGCCAGCTTCCCTATGCGCGCGACCATGCGATCGTCGATGCGATGATCGATCTGCCCACGCTCGCCAAATCGACCGGGTATAAGAGCATACCCGACGACGCCTGGGCGCCGGTCGATCAGATCCTCGAGCAGATGATCGCCGCAGGCCTGCCCCGGATTTTGCCGACGTTGACCTTCAAGCTCGATCCGAGCGACCCGATCCTGAGCCAATATTGCGCGCAGCAGGCGATATCGGGCGGTGACGGCAGGCCGGTCGTCTCGCCTGCGATCGCCAATGGAAGCTGCCTGCCGCAATATGCCAATGCGGACTATCGCGCGCTGTTCACGCGTTTGACCGGACTGGCGGTCAGGCATCTCGAGACGCGATTCGGCAGCGCGATCATCGGGTACGAGCCCGTCGGAGGCGTCGCGGGGGAGATCGACTGGAAAGGGACGAGCGCGGACAAGAAGCCCGTGTTCGGCGACGTCTCGCCCTCGATGCTTGCCTATTTCAGGCAGCATATGGCGGCATCGTCGAGCATGACCCAGGCCACATTGTCGACGCTCAACGCCCGCGTGCATGCTCGCTTCCCTTCGTGGGACGAGGTCGTGCCGCCGTCGCGGACGGCGGCCGGAGGGCCGGAAGGCGACGGGGCGTTCGCAGGTGTCCTTGGCGAGCAGTTCGCGCTCGCCCGCGCCGAGGTGATGACCGCCTTCTATATCGGCGCGCGCGACACGGTGCGGCAGGCGGCGCCGACCAAACTCTTCTCGCTTCGCATGGGCGCGATCGTCGATCCGACAGCGGTGCTGCGCGGCAGCATCTTCCTCCAGCAATATGCCGATGCGATCCAACCCGATCTGATGGCCAGCGACGCCTCGACCTTCAACCATCTGTACGAGGCGCCGGTCGTCGCGCCGACGATCTATCGGCCAGGGCCGGACGGGCGTGGGATCAAGAAGGCCGACGCGCCGATGTGGATGTCGTTCGCGGATCGCGTCGCGCAATATACGGCGAAGAACAAGGACTATCGCCAGAGCATGACGCAGCAGCTGACGGACTGCTTCAACAGCAACGGATTTCGCGCGGTCGGCTTCTACATGAATCCCTCGGAATTCCTGGCCGACGATCAATATGGCCAGTTTCTGGCGTCGCTCGGGCCGTATTTCGATGCCGCGCCGAAAAACGTCGTGCCGGATCGGTTCGTGTCGATATCGCTCAGCAAATTTGTCGACCAGCCCGCGGGCGGCAGTTCCTACGCCGACCTGCTGCGAACCTTGCGCGCTGAGACGCACAATTTCGCGGAGCCGGTCGCGATCCAGCTGACCCAGGATATCGCCAAGCCCTGATCGCCGCGAAACCGGCCCTTCGGGCACGAAGCGCTTGACGCTGCGGCTGTCAGCCTGACAATCGAGCGCGACACGAGGCGCCGGACGGTGCCCGCATATCCGGCGTCGCATAGCGGCCGGGCAATTGGGGGTTCACGTTGAGTATCTTTACGAGGCGCCGCCGGGCGGCGAATTTCGCGGGGCTGCTGGCCGGATTCGGATTCGGGCAGGGATCGCTGTTCCTCGCGCAGACCTGGCTGCTGGCATCGGGCCAGATCCGCTTCATGGGGCAGTTCAGCTTCGCCTTCACGATGGTGATCCTCGCCTATCAGGCGATCGACCTCGGCGGCCTCGTCATCCTGTCGCGCCACGTCGCCGGCGACGATCACGGCGAGCATCATTTTCCTACCTTCTACTGGTCGTTCTCGGCGCTGCGGCTCGCCATCGCACTGCTGCTCGCCATCGGGAGCATCGTCTGGGCGGCGTTGCAGCCGGCGTCGTTCGGCAGCAGCTATGCGGTCGCCGCCGCGGCGGGTCTCGTGCTATTCTCGCTGAATCCCGGCGGCGTGCTCGACGGCCACAACATGAGCGGCTGGTCGGGGGGGACGTGGGCGCTGCCGTTCGTCGCGAGCACGATAGCCCTGCCGTTCAGCACGCATCTGGTACCCGCGAGCGCCGGTCTCGTGCTCGGCGCGGCGCTCTCGATCGGCGCGGTGCTGGCGGTGGCGGCGCAATATGCCGTCCTGCATTGGCATGGGATCCATCTGCCGTGGAGCCGACCATCGCGCGCCGCGATGCGCGAAGGCGGACGCGAAGGCCTGCTCTACATGGTCGGCTGGCTTCCGGGACAGCTCTATTTCCGCGGCCAGACGGGGATAGCGATGGCGCTGCTCGGTCCGATCCCCACCGCGCTGTTCATCTACGCCAAGCAGCTCATCATGTCCGCGACGCGGTTCCTCTACTTCGCGCGGCGCGTCGAGTATCCCAATCTGGTGAGGCAACTCGCCGACCCGCGGCGGCTGGTATGGAAGGTGCTGACCATCCAGAAGGTCAGTCTCTGGATGGGCGCGTTCGGAACGCTCGCGTTCGCCGCGCTTGGGCTGTCGCTCCATCTTGCCTTTCCGCACAAGCTTCGCGGAGCCGGCCTCGTTATTGCGATGTTCGCGCCGATCATCCTCACCGCCTCGGTCAACGCGACCTTCATGCAAGCCTGTTATGCTATGAAGCGCACGGATACGAGCGCTTGGACGGCAGTGTTGATCACCGTCGCGGGGCTAGCGCTACAAGCGGCGCTTGTTCCGATTATGGGAATGCCCGGCATCGCTTTGGCCGAAGCGCTAGTTCACACCATGGGCGTAGCACTTATCGTAATGAGCCTTAGTGATCGATATAAACGTAAAGCGATCAGGGGTACGGTGTTTTGACGCCGATTAGTCTCGACCTATAGTTTCGTTTTGGCCGAAAAGAATGCTCAACAGGCCTTCTTCCCGACGCCAAGTGCGAAATCCGGCCGCCTGTAACAGCTCTTCGCATGCTTCGAACGTAGGCTGCCCATAGCGTTCGGGTCCGCAGTCGACAGCAACCATTTTGATCAGCTTCAATGCGCCGCTACAGCCCTTTAGAACTTCCGGTTCGGCACCCTCGGCTTCGATCTTCATGAAATCGACGACCTTGATATCGTTGGCTTCCAAGAATGTTTCTAAGCGCATTATCGGGACAGTGACTTTGGATGTCCACTGATCGGGCTCTATCGTTGACGAGTCCGCCTCTGCCGTGTGCAAGAAGAAATCGATCGATCCATCACCATCACCTAACGCGGCCTCGATGATGCGTACGTTGGTCAGATTCTCGGTATTCAACCGCAAGGCGGGCAGAACATTAGGATCGGGCTCAAAGGCGAAGACGGTTGCGCCACGGGTAGCTGCGGCTGCAGTAAACTCGCCGACATTAGCGCCGACCTCTATCACCACGCCTGAGTCTGGGACAAGCACGGTAGGATCTTGATATTTGGACAGGATACGCGTGAACATCGCGCTACGGGTGGCGAACTTCATATAGCGGACGTAGCGGCGGGGATGCTGGAAAAAGAAGGTCGAACCATCCTGCCAGTGTACCGACAAGACGCCATCGGTCTCCCCCACCTTCCTGCGAGAACGCTTCGCAACCTTGCGGTCGATGACGGGGCGAACGCGCTCTTCGACCTTGCAATAAGTCGTTGGCGAGACAGACTTTTCCAGTGCACGTTCAGCCGCTCGCAAAAACCGCAGCATACGTTGATTCTTCCTTTTCAGTCAGCATGCGGCGGACCCAAACGCTTGATGCCCGCGTCTTCGCGTCCGTGCTCATTTAGCCATCATCCGGCGATTATATCAAGCTAAACACGCAACCGGTCAGCCAAGTGATCGGGCATTATGGGTGAGGTAGCGGGGCCAAGCCGCTCTTCGCGTCAATGCGCATTGTGAGAAATGAAGGCACGATCTATAGGGCAGGGCGTTTGGTATGCCTTTGGATTTGATCTCGATGGCCGAATAACGATCTTAAATGCGGCGTTTTCTCTAGCGGACTTTTGAATCTATGGTTTTGAATCATGCGTGGTAACACCAAGTCTTCGGCCGTAATTCAAGTCGCAACGATGATCCTGCCTTGGCAGTTGCGCCGTATGATCCTAAACGCCCTTTTACACTACAAGATAAGCCGGGGCGCTTATATCGGCTATTCGATTGTTATGGCTGACAATGTTGCAATTTCTGAGGGCGCGCGCATCGGCCACCTCAATATTGTCAAGGGTATGTCAAATACCATCCTGGAGGCGGGAGCTAAGATCGGTAATCTCAATTGGATTACAGGAATGCCCGCAGATAATCCGATCTTCTTTCGCGAAGAGCCAGACAGGATATCCACGATAATATTGGGAGAAGGCGCCCGTATAGGGGATCGAAATCTATTCGATTGTAGCAATAAGGTATCTATAGGGAGATTTTCCGTTATCGAGGGCGTGCGATCCCAGTTCATTACTCACAGTATTGATATCGGGCCGTGCCGACAGACGACACGGCCGATAGATATCGGTGATTATTGTGTTTTGGGTACCGGCTCCATAGTTCTCAAGGGGGCGGTATTGTCAGCGCATAGTTGGGTCGCGGACGGATCGATGCTTCGCGGCCAATTCTACGAGCAGCATCTACGGCTTGGCGGAAACCCGGCTAAGCCGGTGGCAGCGACTGACCGTTCTGCTGTCGATTTATAGCTTATTTTTATCGATATCTTTCGACTATTGGCGAGGCTCAAGCCTTCTTCTGCAGAAAGATCATCAACACCTCGCCGCCGAGAAAAGGTTTCTTGACGTACTGGATGGCCGAGAGCAGCCGCGTGATCGACGGGGAGCCGAAATTATAGCCCGGCTCCGGGTTCCAGGTGTAGGAATGATTGCTCCATCGGTCCGCCGGGAAGTGCCGGTTCAGCGCGCGACGTGAGTTCAGTCGGTAGAGCGTCGGGAAGACGTCGAGCGCCTTGCGTCCGCCGGGTTGCACCTTCGTCAGCATCTCGGCATGCTTCCGGTTCGGGACGGCCTTGCTGCCCGCGACCAGCATCGAATAGAGATGCGGCGTCCGAGCGCACAGCCAGCCGCCCGGCTTGATGACGCGGTACAGTTCGCTCGCCGTCATCTCGGGATCGGGGACATGCTCGAACACGTGGTCTGAGTAGACGAGATCGAACGCTTCGTCGGCGGCGGGAATCCGGCCGCCGTCGAACGGGATGCCCTCGTCGAGCGTGGGGTTGGTGGTCACGATCGGATCGACGTCGATCCCCACCACCTTGTGGACGCGGCCCTTGAAGCTAGTGATCTGGCGGACATAGGGAAGCCGATGCTCCGAGAGAAGGCCGCGACCCGCGCCGAAATCGAGGATGTCCATGTCGGGCGTCACCAGCGCGTTGATACGCGTGAAGAACTGGACGGTGCCTGCATAACGGGTGAAGCCGCCGGCCCCGACCTCGGGATAGATCTTGTCGTACGCGCCCATCAACAGCCCCCTCGTCCACCGTTCCGACCCGAGACGGCCAGGTCGCGCACGATGCTGCCCGCTATCGCCACGTACGTCGAGCGCACGGCGGCTTCGCAACGCATGCCCAACGCCGCGTTTGTGCCACCGCAGCACAATCGGAGCAACCGCCTTGCACCCGGTTTCCCATCTCGGTGCCGTCAGGTTGGCCTAAATCCGTCTTGCATTGCGCCATAATCGGATGGAAGCGGCGGGGTCGTCCGGTAGGCGGTTGACGGCGCTCCTTGACTGCGGTTACGCACATGCAGCGAAACGGGGGAAGCGGCGAGGGGATCGGATGCCTCCGCGCGCCTCGTGAGCGCGTGACGAGCGCCGCTCGCACGAACGAGGTCGCGACGAAGGGGGCTCATGAAAATAGCGGTTCTTGGGCTCGGGTATGTCGGCATGACCGCCGCCGCCTGCCTTGCGCGGCAGGGCCACGAGGTCGTCGGTATCGATATCAGCGATGAGAAGGTGGCGATCGTCAACGCCGGGGGATCGCCTATCCGCGAACCAGGGCTCGAAGAGCTCGTCCGGCAGGGTCTGGCGTCGAACCTGATCTCGGCAAGCACCGAAATTCGTGGGTTGGACGGCTGCGACGCGGCCATCGTCTGCGTCGGTACGCCCAGCGCTGCCGATGGCTCACACAACATGGCCTACATCGCCGATGTTTCGCGCCAGATTGCCGCTGCGATCGACCCTGGGCGACCGACGCCGCTGACAATCATCTATCGTTCGACGATCCGCCCCGGTACGATCGAGGAATTGATCGATCCGATATTTGTCGATCGGCTGGGCGCTGGGTCTGCCGCCTACGAACTCGTCTACAATCCCGAATTTCTGCGCGAGGCTACCGCAATCAAGGATTTCTTCGCGCCACCCAAGATCGTCGTCGGCACGAAGGACGGACGGCCGTCGGCGACGATGGAAGCGATGAATGCGGGCATCGACGCGCCGGTCTTCAATGTTCCGTTTCGCGAGGCCGAACTCACGAAGTTCGTCGATAATACGTTCCATGCCGTCAAGGTTTCGTTCGCGAACGAAATCGGGCGCATCTGTAATCTGCTCGGTATTTCCGCAAAGACGATCAGCGAGATATTCCTTTCCGATACCAAGCTCAACATCTCGCCTTATTATCTTCGTCCCGGTGGAGCGTTCGGCGGATCGTGTCTTCCGAAAGATGTGCGCGCTCTGCAATATATGGCGTCGGACCTTGGTGCGAGCACGCATCTGGTCGATTCGCTCATCCGATCCAACGAGGCGCACAAGCATTTTCTATTCGAACATTGCACTCGCAACGTTGCGGACGGTGCCTCGGTCCTAATGCTGGGCGTTGCCTTCAAGAGCAACAGCGACGATTTGCGCGAAAGCCCGAACATCGATCTTGCCAGGAAGCTGTTGGGTGCGGGCTATCAGCTTTCGATCTATGACCCGGAGGTTAAGCCAGCGGGGTTGCTCGGTCAGAATCTGGGTTATGCGTTCGCAAATATCCCCGCTCTGCGAGATCTCCTGGTGGGTGAGGAGGAGGTGCATGCGGCGCGTTACGATCTCGTGATCGACACCCGCGGCAACGCCGGGGACCTGGACCTTCAGGCGAAAGACATTATCAACATCAATGCGCTCGCTTGAGAGGGACGATGGCGACCGGCGCGATGAGGTTTCCTAAGGAAATGGCGGTCAAGCCGGCGGAGCGCAAATTGCGAATTGCGCTCGTTTACAGTCGCTTGCCCTTGCCGATGCGCCGCGCGGACCAACTCACCGTGGCCCATCTCCTGAGCTTTCTGAAAGCAAGGGGACACCTCACCGATCTCTATTGCATAAACACCGGTGGCGTGTCGGACGCAGACGACGTCGCATGGTTGGAGAGCGCATGCCGCGAGGTCTATCTTTATGGGCATGGAATCCGAGACATCGCGCGCGCCGCGATCGGGACGCTGCGCGGCCTCCCGGTGCAGGTCGGTCTGTTCTCCAATCCGGTCCAGCGCCGCGATGTTCGCAAGCGTGTTGAAACCGGCGATTATGATATCGTCTATACTTATTATTTTCGCAGCGCCGAGGTGACGCGTGATATCGGTCGTCCAGCCGGTACGCGACCGATCGAAGGCGATCCGCGGCCGGCGACGTTCTTGGCTCTTCAACTGTCTCAAACGCTCAACACCAAGCGTATCGCTCTAAACGCGCCTAATTTCGCCAACCGCCTTTTCTATGCCGTCGAGAGCCGATTCGTCGCACGATACGAATCGAAGATTTGGAGCCGCTTTACGCATAGCGTTCTGATTGGGAAGCGCGACGTCGCGGAAATTGCGGCAACTTGTCGTGTACAAGGCGTCCCGACGATAGATAATTACGTCTTGGGCGCACATGGAACAGACGTAACCCGCTTCGCGCCACGGCCCGACATTTACGAGAAACACAATCATCTTGTGTTTTCGGGCGTGATGCGCACGCCGACAAACATTCACGCGGTCCAATGGTTCGCACATCATGTCTGGCCGAAAGTGCGCACAGCGTTGCCCGACGCGACGTGGGCTATCGTTGGGCGAGAACCATCGAGCGAAGTTCGCGATCTCGCCATCCTTCCGGGCGTGAGCATAACGGGTACGGTAGCCGACCCGGCGGCCTATATGGCGGAAGCCGCAGTCTGCATTAACCCGATGCAGGCGGGGGGTGGGATGCAGAACAAACTCATCGAGTATCTTGCGATGGGCAAGGCGATCGTAGCGACCAGTGTCGCCAACGAAGGTGTCGGCGCTGCGCCAGGCGTGGATCTCATGATCGCGGATACGCCGGAGAATTTTGCGAGCGCCGTCGTCGCGTTGCTGAACGACGCTTCGCTAAGATCGAACTTGGGCGCCGCGGGACGCAACTACGTCATGAAAAACTGGACGTGGGAGTCGCATTGGCTGCGCCTCGAAGAAAATTTTTATGCCGCACTTTCTCCGGAGACGGGAAAACCGGCGACAGCAATGGCGGGAGCCGAACGGTGAAGCAGGTTGTACAGAATGCGCGAGGCGGCAAGCTCGCGTTGCGATCGGTGCCCATGCCTGGCGTAGCGCGCAACAGCTTGCTTATCCAGACAACATGCTCGCTGATCTCTGCGGGCACCGAGCGTCAGATGGTGGGGTTCGCCCAATCTAGCATGATCGCCAAAGCCCGCGCGCGTCCCGATCTCGTGCGCAAGGTCGTCGATAAAGTTCGTCGCGATGGTCCTATGGCGACGATCAAGTCGGTGACAGCCAGGTTGGATGAGGCGCTACCGCTGGGTTATTCGATCGCCGGCAAGGTGATTGAGGTCGGTGAGGGCCTCGAGGGGCGCTACGCGGTCGGGCAGATGGTTGCCGGAGCCGGCATTGGCATGGCAAACCACGCTGAATACAATGTCGTACCTGACAATCTGGTCGTGCCGATCCCTTCTGATGTGACCGCTGAGGAAGCTTGCTTCTCGACCTTGGGATCGATCGCGATGCATTCGGTGCGTTTGGTTGAGCCGCAGCTTGGCGACGTCGTGGCTGTGCTCGGGGCAGGACTTGTGGGGCAGCTTTGTGCTCAGTTCGCCCGGCTTGCCGGAGCACGCGTCATCGTTCTCGACTATAATGCGGAACGTCTTGCGCTCGCCAAATCGCTTGGCGCCGAGGCTGTCATCCAGTTGGGAGTGGGCTTGCCTACCGAGGCGGTATTGGACCTTACCCGTGGAATAGGCTGCGACAGCGTATTGATCGCTGCGGCGACGCCGACAAGCGAACCATTTGAGACCGCTGCCGAAATCGCTCGCGACCGCGCCTCGGTCTGCTTGGTCGGTATCACCGGCACGGACTTTCCTTACCGTGCCTATATGCAGAAGGAACTCAAGATCTTAGTCTCGCGATCCTATGGCCCCGGCCGTTACGATCGCGACTATGAAAACAAGCATCAGAAATATCCGCTGGGATACGTCCGCTGGACGGAGAATGAAAATCTGCGTGAGGTCGCGCGGTTGATGTCTCCGTCGCTCCGCAATCGTCTTGATGTATCGTCGTTAATCTCGCACCGCTTTCCCTTCTGCGATGCGGAGAAAGCCTATGAAATGGTAATGGGAGGAACGACGCCACACCTCGGCGTCGTCCTCGAATATGGAAAAGGCGAGTTAGCGGACCCATGTCGCCAATTAACGCTGCGGAGCCATCGTACGACAGTGAGCGGCACGGCGATAGGCGCGGTCGGCGCGGGTAATTTCGGCAAGACCATGATCCTTCCCGCGTTGAATGCGGACAAGCGGGTTCAGCTCAAGACGCTCGTGACGAGCCGCGGCGCGTCAGCCGAGGGAACGGGCACGAAACTGGGTTTTTCCAGCGCGTCGACTGAGTTGGATAGCGTCTTCGACGACCCCGAGATTGCTGCCGTGGTGGTTACGACACCCCATTCGACCCATGCGAGCATGGTACTGCGAGCATTGCAGGCCGGAAAGAACGTGTTCGTCGAGAAGCCGCTGGCGCTTAGTCGCGACGAGCTTGAAAGCATAGTGAACGCACGTGCCGGGTCAGACGGCTTTATCATGGTCGGATTCAACAGGCGTTTCGCGCCCTATGTTCGTATGGCCAAGACGTTTCTCCGCACAAAAGCGGGGCGTTCCGTGGTCAACATCCGCGTGAATGCCGGCCAGCTTCCTCTGGAAAGCTGGCAACGCGACGCCGAAGAGGGGCAGGGGCGCATCCTGGGGGAAGTCTGCCATTTCGTTGATCTCGCGATGGATCTCGTAGACTCGCCTCTGATTTCAATTTCGGCGACCGCAGCTGAAGCGGTACGCGGGCTGTGCGAGGATTTGAGCATCGCGCTTCGTTTCGCTGACGGGAGCCTCGCCAACATAGTCTACACCGCGCTTGGTGACACCAGCTTCAGCAAGGAACTGGTCGAAGTCTACAAGGGCGCGGCGGTATGCCAAATCGAAAATTTCCGCGAATTTACGACCGTGGTCGATGGCAAGCGATCGACAAACAAAACCATGACGCAGGATAAGGGGCACAACGCTCAGATCACGGCGCTGATCGACGGCATCATATCCGGCATACCACCGGTGGACGAGCAATCGCTGATCGAGTCAAGCCTCGCTACGATCATGGTTCTGGATTCGCTGCGGCTAGGGCGTCCGGTCAGTTTCGGCGACCCGGTAGCAGCTTAAGATGGACGTTGCGCGATCTTTTCGCACCGTGCGGCACCTGACCGCCGAACAGTGGATTTTCCGTCTGGTCTGCCGCGGTAAATTCTTGGCTATGGGAAGGTTTCCGCGCTTTGCGTTGAGGCTATTTGAGAACCGCGCGAAGGCCGGGCCGGCTCCTGATCCGGCGTCTCCGGATCTGGCATTGCTGAGTGCGCATATCCGGCAATTACAACGTGCCGTTCATGATCGCTGGTGCGGCGAGGCAGCGCTGGGCCGCTTCACATTGTTAAACCAGACCATAGATTTCGGTGGTCTCGACCGGATCGAGTGGCGGCGCGAGCTCGGTGAGAAAAACAATCGCCTGTGGCGCATGAACTTAGCGTATATGGGCTATCTCGTGCCGCTGTTCGAGCGTGACGCCCGCAATGCGTTGCCGGTCGCCCAATCGATACTGGCGAGCATGACAGCGCAAAATCCCTGGTCCTGTAGGGGTGTTTTTCGAGATGTCTGGCATCCCTACTCCGTTTCGCACCGTGCCATCAATCTGTTAATCTGTTTGCGCCTGCTTTACGAGCAGGCGCCGGATCTTCTGCCGCAGGCGAATGCAATATCCGATCAAATCCGTTTGGACGTTGCCTTCGTAGCCGGCAATTTGGAGCGGGATCTTCAATATAATCATCTGCTTAAGAACTATGTTTGCCTCGCTGCGTTTGCCTCCGCAGCGCCAGACGCCTCGTTCGCGTCAGCAATACTGAAGGGTACGCGCGCTTCGATCGAGCAGCAGTTCCTGCGCGATGGTGGACAGGCCGAGCGCGCACCCATGTACCACGTACTGTCGTTAATCGACCTCCGGGTCTTGCGCCATAGCGGCGCATTGGACTCAGATACGCAGGCCCTTGTGGAAACAACAATACGGGCGAGCGAAGCGTCGACGGCGGCGATGGTCCATCCTGACGGTGAAGTCGCTTTGTTCAACGACAGTTGGCTGGGCGAAGGGCCGCCCGCGGCGGACGTCGTATCAGATCTAGCAGTTTGCCCTGCCGATCAATCGCGGTGGACAATGGCGGATGCGGGGTACGTTCGGTTGGCGCAAGGCGATGACAGCGTCGTGATGGATTTTGGCAACTGCGGCCCGGATGATAACCCGGGACATGCTCACGCCGACTTTCTTTCGTTGGAATTGTCGGTGGGAGGAAAGCGCCTGCTGGTTGACACTGGCGTGCCAACCTATTCGGAAGGAGCGGCGCGTGATATGTCTCGCTCCGCGGCATCGCATAACGGACCGACTTGCGAAGGGCTGGAGCCGATCGAGTTTTGGGGATCCTTTCGTGTCGGTCGGCGCGGATACGCTGCCATTCTGCCAATCGAAGGCGCGATGCGCTTTGCGGCATGGCACGATGGCTATAAGAGCAAAAATATCGCTGCCGCCCGAGCGATCGAATTCATTCCCGGCGAAGGCTTGTTGATCAGCGATCTTTGGGTCGGCGCCGGTTCGCATGCTGCTAAAGCGCGATCGCGATTTACGATCGCCGGGCGGTGGAGGCCTAGCGGCTTGGGCGTCACCGCAGACCAGTCCATCGTGAGTTTCCACGCCATCAAGGGAACGCTTGGCTCGTTTGAACGAGCGGAACATTGGCTTCGTTTTGGAGAGCGCAATGAGGCGAGTCGCATCGTGATGAACGCTGCGGAATTTGACGGCGTTCAGGCAGCGAGCTTGTGGATAAACTGGAGCGACCGCAAAGACATGCCATTGAGCAAAGAGGTTGATCTTCGCAAGTCTTTGACCGACGCCCTGTTATCTTTGCCGCAAGTTAGCAGGTTGCTCTGATCATGCGCGGGGGATCAACGGCATCGCTCGTCTTGCAACTCGCAATCCTATTCTTCCCGTGGCGGGTTCGGCGGCTCCTGCTCGTCAAACTGCTTGGATATCAAATCCATCCGGCCGCACGGATCGCCCGATCACTCGTTCTTTCGGATCGTGTCGTTCTTGGTGAGGGCGCAGTGATCAAGAACCTGACACTGATCAAAGCTTTGACGGAACTGATCATCGAACCTCACGGGCGGATCGGCAACCTGAATTGGATCGCTGGATCGCACGGATCCGACTCCTCGGTCATAGCAGCCGAGCCAGGTCGAAATTCCGCCTTGTTCGTTGGCGAGTCGGCGTCGATCACGAACCGGCATTATCTCGATTGTACGAACAGGATAACTATCGGGCGTTTTACCACGGTCGGCGGGTTCCGCTCTCAATTCATGACTAGTAGCATCGATCACAGCACTCGAAGATTATCGTCTAGCCCCATCGATATCGCTGATTATTGTTTTATCGGGACTGGCGTTGTCATATCGAAAGGTGCTGGGCTTGGACGGTGTTGCGTGCTCGGTGCGGGTTCGACCTTAACCCACCGGGTCGATTCACCTTACAAGATCGTATCTGGATGTCCGGCCCAACCCGTCCGCGACCTCAATCCGACCAACTTATATTTTTCACGGGCTACGGCGGGGGTATATTAATGCGCCATCTCGGCATCCGAATGAGGAAGATGGCGTATTGCATTGCCCGTCCATCGACATGGAAGTTCGTACGTTCTGGGATAGCGCCCACGATCGACCATCGGTTGGCTCTGGGTAACCTCAAGTTCCAAACCGTTCTCGATGTCGGCGCCAATCGCGGGCAGTTCGCGCTTTTTGCAATGACAACATGGCCAAGTGCTCGGATCATCGCTTTCGAGCCGCTGCCACCGCCCGCGGCAGTTCTCCGCAAAGCCTTCGGCTCGAGGGTCGAGGTTATTCAAACCGCGCTTTCCGACAATGTCGGTCAAGCTCCGATGTTTGTTACAGAACACGACGACTCCTCGTCGCTTCTCCCGATCGGCGTCAATCAATCTGGTATATCGGGAACTAAAGTCAGCTCTATCGAGCAAGCAGTAACGCTAGACACCCTAGATAATTTCGCTCTTCGGCGCGATCTTTCGGGGCCGATCCTGCTCAAGATCGATGTTCAGGGCAACGAGCTAAGCGTCCTGCGAGGAGCCGAGAAAAGTCTCGCGAGTATATCTGCGGTTTATTGCGAGTGCTCATATATCGAGCTTTACGAGGGACAGGCTCTGGCAAGCGAAGTCATCACGCTCCTCGCGAAGCATGGTCTTTCACTGTCGGGAGTGTTCAACCAGCAGACATCCGCCAGCCTTGGATCGGTGCAAGCCGACTTCCTATTCCTTCGGCTGTCCACCCGGTGACGATGTCTCTACCGGAAACCGTCGGGTGCGTCGTGTTGGGACCGTTCCCACCGCCGATAACTGGCGCAGCAAAAAACACACAGAATATGGTGGACGCTCTCGAGGCGAGCGGAATGCGCGTAGCATCAATTTCAACGGCCGTGGCGCGAGACGCCGGCAGTTCCTTGTTATCGTATCATCTCCGGCGGATTAGACGGGTCGCTGGAGTGATCGCGAAGCTGGGGCACCTACGCGATCGGGCGACAACCCTATATATTGTACCCGATGCGGGATTTGGGTCTTGGTACACACTATTCTATGTCTTGGCGGCCATCGGTTCTTTCAGACGCGTTATATTCCACCATCGTAGCTTCCTTTATATCACCCGTCCGTCCGTGGCTATGCGTATCGTCGTATCAATTACCAGGAATAGGGCGCTCCACGTATTACTTTCGGACACGATGGCGCGCTCGTTTAGGAGCCGATATGGCCATCTTGAGACGATGGTTGCCGGCAACGCTTGCTTTGTTCATGACAAAGTGATTGCCAATGACGGGCGGCGGAACCCCGACGAAAGCATCGTTCTCGGCCATTTGAGCAATCTTCGGCGTAACAAGGGCGTGTTCGCCGCTACCGACGTCTTCGAACGCCTTGCTCAAGCTGGCATGCCGGTCCGGCTACATCTTGCGGGGCCGATGACAGAACGTGGTGTCGGGGAACGCGTAGAGGCATTGAAAGACCAGTATGGCGACAGAGTGAGCTGGATCGGTCCGGTGTCCGGTCAAGCAAAAGACGTGTTCTACCGCCAGCTTGACCTATTCCTCTTTGCAACGACACATCCTCAGGAAGCGCAGCCTAACGTGGTATATGAAGCTCTCGCCGCGGGAGTGCCGGTGTTGGCCACGCCTCGCGCCTGCCTGCCCGAGATGCTTGTGGGGAACAACGGAGCCTGTTCGCCAACGGAAGCGGGCTTCGTCGACTTCGCCGTGGATGCTATCCGGGCGACGACGTTTCATGGTCCAACGGCTGCTCGTCGTCGCGACGCTATTGCAACACAACTACGTAATGAGTCGCTTCGTTCGCGGCAGCAATATATAGAGCTCATACGCGAGATTGGCGTGAAGGCAGAATCGATGGATGCCCTATGGCCTTGATATTTCTTGTCCTTCTTGGCGTATCGATCATCGAGATCGCGTGGCTGGTCCGAATTGCTCAGTCGCAACCGCTCGATATGATCGGGCAGGCGATGCACCCATTCAATGTCATCGGATTCTTGTTCCTTGTTACCAACGTTGATTTTCTTAGTCTATTCCAAATAGTCGGGAGCGGAGGTGGCGCGATATTCGCCGGCTCGACGATTTCGTTTGTTTCAGACGTGGTGAAAGGCTATCTTTTCTTTGTCTTATGTCAGACGTCGATCGTGATCGCATGCTGGTTCGCGGTCGCCCAGATCGACGGATCGACGCGCTTGCGGATGCGCGCACGTCGTGGACAAACGGCCATCTCGGCTCCCGCCGAGGTTGGAGCGGCGCGGATGTGCATCGCGGTTTGCATCACTGGGGCGATATTCGCGGCACAAAGCATCGTGCTTATTTCGCTGCAACACGGATCGTTGAGCTATGTAGCTGGTATCCGAACGCGTTTCTTCGCCGATAATCCGATTTTGCTGGTCATCGTCACGACGATGGCACCAGCATTCATCTTATTCGGATCGCGCGACAAGATGCGAGCGATCTTGCTAGCGTTGCCAGTCATCATGCTCTTCCTATCGCTCGTCGGAGGCCGGTCCAAGCTTCTCTATCCTGCGGTGGCAGTGATGTATTGGTTTTGTCGGCGACACAAACTATCAGTGATATGGGTATATCTGGCAACGCCGGTGCTTATATTCGTACTGGTTTTCTACACTTATATCTCGCGGATGACGGCGACTTTTGGATCGTTTCAGCAGTATCTCGATGCATCTGGCGGTATGTTCGGCGCGTTGTTCGATGAGCCGTCCATTTCCATGGCGGAGGCTATCACGATTAATGTGAACTATCCCATCCTGGATCGAACGCCCTGGGAAAGCCTACTGGGTGCTTTCATGTTGCCAATACCCCGCGCTTGGGTGCCATGGAAACCGCTGGGTGTGAGCACCGAGTTCTCAATGGTCACCGACTATACACGCTGGAATCTCGTCAAATCAGAGTGGACGGTCACGGGCTTTGTCAATCTTTTTTATGACGTGGGATATATCGGGGCAATAATCGGTTGCGGCATGATCGCTTTCCTCTGGACGCGCATTCTGGTTCGCTCTGCTGGGGGTCGAAGGGGTACGGCTTTTGTTGGCCCAATCGCAATCATATGCGCGTATCAGTTTGTCCGAGGCGATCTGTATATTGTGTCGCAGTTTTTGTGGCCGACAGCTATCGTCTCTCTGATCTATGCGACCATGAACTGGATCATTCGCGCGCTGCCAGGTTTCAAGCCCGCGGCGAAAGTGAATATGCGTCGACCAGTCCGACAGCCCAGCCCATCGACTGCAATCGGGGATCGATGAACGAGGTTTGGAAAGCACTATTATGCTAACGGACCAAGCCGTAAGTCGGTGCCGGCATCTATTGGGGGCATGTTGAAGTACCTCCCAGTTTGCCGCGGCATAAGAAGTTAAGATACCGCATGCGGAGGTAGACGCGTCCAGTTTCGAGCAGGAGAGCGTTCCGGGGGGCGCAGCATGCATCGACGATGGCATCGACGGTGTTGAACAGGCGGTGGCTGAGGAAGCGCTCGCGTAGATACAGCCATACCCACTCGATCGGGTTAAGTTCTGGACTGTAGGACGGCAGGTGCAGCGGCGTGATGGTTTTGAGCCGGGTGAGTTCGGCGGCGATGTGCCAGCCGGCGCAATCCATGACGACCACGGCATGGCGGTCGGCGGGCAACTGGCTCGCGAGTTCGTCGATCAGCGCCTGCATGGCTGGCACGGTTGCCTCGGCCAGAACGCGGGCGACACCGGTATCGCGCTCCGGGCAGATCGCGCCGTAACCGTACGAGGAAGGCCGCAGCGGGCGCTATTTGGCGGCTCGATGGACGGCAATGAGTTCCAGCAGGCTGCGTGACGTCCTCCCTGTTTTTGCATCCAATCTGAGTGAGAGTTTTCCGGCCTTGTGAAGCCTTCGGGCAAGGAGCTGGAAATGAAGAAATCGCGGTACACGGATGAGCAGATCGCGTTTGCGCTGAAGCAGGCGGAGACCGGGACGCCGGTGGCTGAGGTCATCCGCCGGATGGGCGTGTCGGAACGGACATTCTACCGCTGGAAGAAGGTTTACGGCGGCCTTGGCGTCGGCGAGTTGCGGCGGGTGAAGCAGCTCGAGGACGAGAATCGCAAGCTCAAGCAGCTTGTCGCCGATCTCAGCCTGGACAAGCATATCCTACAGGAGGTGCTGGCACAAAAGCTCTGACGCCTGGGCGACGGCGCGAACTCGTCGCGCACGTCCAGGCGTCCCATGGAGTTAGCGAACGGCGTAGCTGCGCGGTGCTCGGTGCCGAGCGCTCGTCGGTGCGATACGTCTCGCACCAGCCGGACCAGACGCCGCTGGTGATGCGCATCCGTGACCTGGCGGCGACGCGGACGCGCTACGGCTATTTCAGGATCTATATCCTGCTGCGCAGAGAGGGATGGCTCGTGTGGTCGATGCCTTCACCCGCGAAGCGCTGGCGATCGACGTCGATCAAGGCATCAAGGGCGAGCAGGTCGTTGCGGCGATGGCACGGATCGCGTTGATCCGCGGCGCCCCCGAGACCATTCGAGTGGACAATGGCCCGGAGTTCATTTCGAAGGTACTCGACAGATGGGCGTACGAGAACGGCGTCACGCTGGACTTCAGCCGGCCGGGCAAGCCTACCGACAACGCCTTCGTAGAATCTTTCAACGGTCGCTTGCGCGACGAGTGTCTGAACGCACACTGGTTCCTGTCGCTAGCCGACGCCAGGACGAAGATCGAGGCTTGGCGGCGGGACTATAACGAGAGCCGTCCTCACACATCGCTTGGCTGGCTGACGCCGCTAGAATATGCTGCTGCTGCAGCCGCACAAGTGGCCGAATGAACGCTGGATACTCGCCCTCGGGTTGGATGAGAAACCGGGGGACCGTCAATACCAACCCCGGACTCCAGTTATGACTGGTAGAGCTTTGGGGAGCACGTTATTTCGTGGCGCATGTCGCGGAGCCCACGTGGGCGGACGCCGCGATCGTACCAGACCCGTCCGGTACGGCCAATTTGGCCGACGCGAGCCTTATCTCGGAACGATAGCTCCACTGTACAGCCGTTCGCACATTTACGCTCGATCCGCTTCAACTCGCCCGGACGGCTTTTTAAAACGCTCACGTGCCTTCGGGTCTGCCTTGGGGTGGCTGGGTCGGGTCCTTTGATACGACAAGCCCATCGTCTGCATGAGCCGGTGCGACCTCGAGATGTTATAGTTCACGCCCGTCCGCTCCTCGATCAAAGCTGCGACATCAACGATCCGCTACGCAGGTTTCGCATCGCCGGCCCGGCTGGCCACCTGCAGGATCGCGGCCTTCACCACCGCCAGTTGCCCATCGTCCACGGCCGTCGGCCGGCCTGGATCCCAGCGATCGCCAAGACCCGGAACACCACACTCTTCATACCGGATCACCAAATCGCGTAGCGTCTGCCGGTCCATGCTTGCCAGCTTGGCCGCCATCGCGCGGCCCATGCCATCGAGCGCGTTGACGATCGTTAAGATCCGCCGCCCAACGCGCACACCGCGTTTTCGTCGCGACAGCCGCCGCAATTCCTAAAGCCGTCAGATCATTCCGGATCGTCAGCATCGGAATAGTCACCTTAGCGCCGACCTATGAATCACCAATTTGACACGTTGAAACCCCCAATGAGTCAGACCTTTTGGAACCGGTATAAGCATCGGAAATATTTTCGTGGGCTATTTCCTCATTCAACGGTAGCGCGGCCGGCGGATTTTGCGCCCCGACACCCCCGCCCGCAAGCTGGATGGCAAATAACGGGGAAATTATTGCTCCGGTCGCCGATGCACGGTTAATAGCCGTCGCGGCGGTAACGGTTGTGATCACGCTGCTGATTCCATACTCGTTCATCGTGTTGCTGTTGCCAGGCACGGCGATGATGCCGGTCAAATTGAGCTCGTTCGCGGTCGTGAACTATGAGCTCGCGTTGATGATGCTGCTCGAATTCGACTCGCTGCACGTGATGGACGTCGCGCTCACGCTGGTGGTGCTCCTGCCAAGCGCGGTTTCCCCTATTGTAGTCTTGCGCGATTGCCGATGTGACCCGGCAGCTGCCATTGAGATGCCTGCAGCGGCAAGTAATGTAAGCGTCGAGGTCATAATACCTCCAATGGTCTGATTAGAGCAGCCAACTTGTGCACTTGGAAAGTTTAGGCGCAGACGCCAACAACCGGGATAGCTCGCGCAGAAAGGATGTTCCAAAATTGTAGCCATGTCGGGCGCATGCGGTTCGAGTCTCTAAAAACCAAGCCCGGCGTGGCGCGGCGCCGCGAACGCTATTCATTTGCGCCATGGCCAGCGTGATGTCTTTTGGTTTTGCTGTTGGTCATCGCCGTAGGAGTAGGAGTAGGCGTAGTTGTATCCGTATCCGTATCCGTATCCGATCTTGCGAGCGTCGTATTTGGTGAGGAGCGCGCCGATCATGGTGATGCCGTTGGCGGTGAGCCTGCGGACGGCGGCTTTGGCGTGGCCGTGGTGCGAGCCGTTGGCCTCGACGACGAACAGCGTGGCGTCGGCCGCCGATCCGATCAGCACGGTATCGGCGAGGCCGAGCACGGGCGGGGTATCGATGACGACGATGTCGAAGCGCTTGGCAAGTTCGGCGACGATGTCGGTCAGCCGGGTGCCCGACAGCAGTTCGGCGGGGTTGGGTGGCAGCGGGCCTGCAGCGATCAGCGACAGGTTGGCGATGTCGGTCGGCTGAAGCACCTCGTCGATCCCGGCCATCGCGGCGAGCAGGCTGGAGAAGCCGCTGTTGTTCTGCGCGTTGGCGAGACGATGCAGCGAGGGTTTGCGCAGATCGCCGTCGATTAGCACGACCTTGCGGCCTATCCGCGCGAAATTGCGCGCGATGGCGAGCGCCGAGGTCGACTTGCCTTCCGACTGGCGCGTCGAGGTGACCGCAAGCGTCCGGGGCGCACCGCCCTTGTGTGAAAGTTCGATCGATGTGCGGAGCGCAGCATAGGATTCCGACAGCGACGAGCGCGGATCGTCGAGCGCCTCCTGCGGCGTGGTATCCTCGTCGAGCATCGGGGTCGAATTAAGGAAGGTCAACCCGAGCTTGGCGGCGACGTCATCGGGGGTGCGGATCGAGTCGTCGAACTTGTCGCGCAGCAGCACGAAGCCGACCGCGATTATCAACCCGACGAGCCCGGCGAGCGCGAGGTTGATCAGCGGCCGCGGTGACACCGGCTTGGCGGGCACGTCGGCGATGTCGACCTGGCTAAAGTTGTTGGCGGCGACGCCGGCCTGCGCGGAGACCTGCGAATAGCGCTGCAACAGGCTATCGTACATCGTGCGGTTGGTATCGACCGCGCGCTTGAGGATGTTGTACTCGACCGAGCGGCTCTGCTCGCTCTGGGTCTGCCCCTTAAGCTGCGAGACCTGCCCCGACAGCGCCTGCTCCTGCTTGACCGAGGACTGATACTGCTCCTGGATCGACGAGCGGATCGAGCCCGCTAGCAGATTAAGCTGGCGGTCAAGCTCGGCGATATGCGCGGCGGCCTGCTGCATCTGCGGATAGTCGGCCTTGTGACGCTGCAGGTCCTGCTGGTAGAGCGCCTGCGCCTGGGCCTTTAGCTGCGAGAGCTGCATGACGGCGGGATTAGTCAGCACGTCTTGGAGTTGCAGCGGCGGCGTCGTGGATGCCTCGTGCCATTTCTCCTCGGCGGCGATCCGCGCGGTCTGCGCTGCCGCATAGGCCTCGTTGAGCTGGACGAGGTTGGAGGTGGTCAGCGAGCGCGGGGTCGCGCCCTGGCTGTCGGTGCCGGCGGCAGCGATGCCGTCTGACACGTCGAGCAGCCCCGCACCGCGAGCATAGTCGAGCAGCGCCCGCTCGGAACTTTCGAGTTTGGTGCGGGTATCGGTGAGCTGGCTTTCGAGGAAGTTGCGGGCATAGCCCGATGAGGCGAACTTGCGCTTCATGTTGAATAGCATGAAGTCGGCGGCAAACGTGTTGGCGATACGTGCCGCGAGGCGGGGGTCAGGGCTTTCGAACGCGATCGCGGCGATCCGCGAATTACGTGCCAGACTGACCTTGAGGCTATCGCTGAGAATACCCAGGATCTGCTCGCGCTTGGTGTCGGCGAGGCTGAGCATGCCGATCGGGCGATCCGCCGCGCGCTGCCCCATCTGCATCACAAAATTGTCGTTAGCGCCAAGATTGAGATCCTGCGCCACGACTAGCGCTAGCGCGCGCGACTGGAGCACATCAAGTTGCGTCTGCAGATAGCGGTCGGTGTCCTGCGTCGGCGCACCAGGATCGATCTGGCTCTGATCGTCGCCGCCCAGTACATTGGTCGACTGCTGCTCGATCTGCACGCTCGCGGTCGCCTCGAACTGCGGCCGCATCAACATCGTCAGCCCAAGCCCCGCCAGCAAAAACGCCGCGATGATCGCCGCGATCAGCAAACGGTTGCGGTAGAAGGTCGACCATACCGCGCGAAGATTGCGCGACAACTCGTCCGTCACCGATGATCGCGACGACTCGTCCTCCAGAAAATAGTCAGGCAAACCCCCGTCCATCTCCGAATGCAATACGCTCGGCTTGTTCATGATAACATCCCGATCCCTGCCCGCATGCGACTAACGCGTCGCTGCATAGCTGAACGCGCTCAGCAACGGTGCCGCCGTCAATATGTCCCGCCACGCCGACTTAACGTTCGATAGACCAACCACGATCGTGTCGTTGCCCACGATTTCCGGATCGGGCGCCATGCCACGGTTGATCTTGCCCACGTCAAACAGTCCACCGACGCGCTGGCCGTTCACGATTCGGAAGACCGCGACTTCGTTGAGCGCCGCCACCCGCGACGTTCCCTTTGCCATCGCCAGCGCATCGATCAACGTCGTACGTCCCTTGATCGCATATACGCCGGGCTCGATCACCGAGCCGTTAACCGTAACGCGTTGCGAGACCGAGTCGGCAACGATGACAGATACCTGAGGGTTGGTTAGATAGCGCGCCGATAGTTTCTGAGCGATCTCGTCGGCTAGTTGCGTCGAGGTTTTGTCGCTCGCCTTGACCTGGCCGATCAGCGGCAGCAACACGTTACCCGATGCATCTACCTGGATCGAGTTCGCCGTTAGGTCGGGCTCTTGGAACACCGTCACCGACAGCGTATCGAGCGGCCCGATAAAATAATTTGCGATCGCTTGCGTGCCCGTCGGGGCCGGGAACGTTTGATACGCGGCGGCACCTTCAGGCAACACCGGCTTGTTCGAACAGGCTGACAAAAGGCTTGCGACTGCGAGCACGGTCAGACGAGCAAAGCACAGTCCATTCATGCCGACAAATTTTCTCACGTCGCAAATCTCCTGTTCCGTAGATATGCTAGACGACCAAGGGCATGCTGCGAAGCACAATTTTACAGCAATGTCCCGTACCGGGCGGTACGATATTGGAAGGTCCGACGCTACTGAAGTTCAATCCGGCCAAACCACGCTTCCCCGCCATGAGATGCCGCATTGGGTTGCGCATGCAGTTCGATCGACTGCTGCGGGCAATTATTTGGAATGGTGAAACTTGCACCATGCATCGAGCCTGCTCCGCCAAGCGTGATGACAACAGGGCCTTTCGGCAAGCAGCGTACCACCCAAGTGAACGAAGCCAGAGCTCTCACCGCGCCATCGGCTTTAACCGACACATGATGTATGCCTTCGCCAAGAAGCGCCGTCTGTTGAGCTAAGGTCGCCGAACTAACGCCGTCGCTCGTGACGTGCAGGGCCATCCCTTTAAATCCAGGCCGAGCTTCGGGTGTTATATTGGTGCCAGACGTCGGAAGCAGCAACCATTCATATGGGGCGGCTTGGGCGACCTGCGTGTGCTCGAAATCGGCATCGTAGACCGGGCTTTGTTTAATATGATTGGCAATCGTCCAGAGATGATGGGCTTCCTGGTACAGTCCGGCGGCTTCAAGCCGCTTGATAGCTATGACGAGTTCGTCGCGAGCCGGCGGGGCAGGCGTGTTGACGAGAGCACCAAGCAGAAGCGCGCGAGCGTGGACAGAGGCGGGCGGCAGGGCAATTCGGTCGGTAAAATAGGGATCGCGCCACACAGGGTTAAGTACCAAGCGCGGTACGATCCGGTTGACAAAAGCGGGAATCACGGCAGCTAAATCGACGAAGTTATAGAAATCTCGAATTGTTGGATTAACTCTCAAGGCAGCATCGATATGCTCTGCTGTCTCTGGATAGTTGTTGTTCTGAAGATACGCGGTCGCGAGCCAAACTTGCGTGGGAGTGTCGCGCCAGCCGAGCGCGGATGCCTGATTCATCAGAGCGCTTGCGTAAGGATAATGGCCCTGTTGCTGTTCAGACAAACCCAACACCCGCAAAGCTGAGGCTGATATTGGCGATACTTTCAGGGCTTGGCGAGCAAACACGCTGGCGCCCGCGGCGTCGCCGTCCGCAAGTCGTTGTTGACTCGCAATCGTTGCTGCCATCTGCGACGTCGACGCATGATCGGCAGCTGCGAGATCGTTATCGTCGCCCCCATAGCCCATGTTTAGCGAGACATAAGACGTAACGACCGCCAATAGAATTGCGATCGAGCCTCCGACCCATTTTGCATGACGCGACGCAGGAATATGCTGTCGGCGCCGGCTACCCTGGTACTTCACTCTGTTTTTATTCATTTGCGCCATGGCCAGCGTGATGTCTTTTGGTTTTGCTGTTGGTCATCGCCGTAGGAGTAGGAGTAGGCGTAGTTGTATCCGTATCCGTATCCGTATCCGATCTTGCGAGCGTCGTATTTGGTGAGGAGCGCGCCGATCATGGTGATGCCGTTGGCGGTGAGCCTGCGGACGGCGGCTTTGGCGTGGCCGTGGTGCGAGCCGTTGGCCTCGACGACGAACAGCGTGGCGTCGGCCGCCGATCCGATCAGCACGGTATCGGCGAGGCCGAGCACGGGCGGGGTATCGATGACGACGATGTCGAAGCGCTTGGCAAGTTCGGCGACGATGTCGGTCAGCCGGGTGCCCGACAGCAGTTCGGCGGGGTTGGGTGGCAGCGGGCCTGCAGCGATCAGCGACAGGTTGGCGATGTCGGTCGGCTGAAGCACCTCGTCGATCCCGGCCATCGCGGCGAGCAGGCTGGAGAAGCCGCTGTTGTTCTGCGCGTTGGCGAGACGATGCAGCGAGGGTTTGCGCAGATCGCCGTCGATTAGCACGACCTTGCGGCCTATCCGCGCGAAATTGCGCGCGATGGCGAGCGCCGAGGTCGACTTGCCTTCCGACTGGCGCGTCGAGGTGACCGCAAGCGTCCGGGGCGCACCGCCCTTGTGTGAAAGTTCGATCGATGTGCGGAGCGCAGCATAGGATTCCGACAGCGACGAGCGCGGATCGTCGAGCGCCTCCTGCGGCGTGGTATCCTCGTCGAGCATCGGGGTCGAATTAAGGAAGGTCAACCCGAGCTTGGCGGCGACGTCATCGGGGGTGCGGATCGAGTCGTCGAACTTGTCGCGCAGCAGCACGAAGCCGACCGCGATTATCAACCCGACGAGCCCGGCGAGCGCGAGGTTGATCAGCGGCCGCGGTGACACCGGCTTGGCGGGCACGTCGGCGATGTCGACCTGGCTAAAGTTGTTGGCGGCGACGCCGGCCTGCGCGGAGACCTGCGAATAGCGCTGCAACAGGCTATCGTACATCGTGCGGTTGGTATCGACCGCGCGCTTGAGGATGTTGTACTCGACCGAGCGGCTCTGCTCGCTCTGGGTCTGCCCCTTAAGCTGCGAGACCTGCCCCGACAGCGCCTGCTCCTGCTTGACCGAGGACTGATACTGCTCCTGGATCGACGAGCGGATCGAGCCCGCTAGCAGATTAAGCTGGCGGTCAAGCTCGGCGATATGCGCGGCGGCCTGCTGCATCTGCGGATAGTCGGCCTTGTGACGCTGCAGGTCCTGCTGGTAGAGCGCCTGCGCCTGGGCCTTTAGCTGCGAGAGCTGCATGACGGCGGGATTAGTCAGCACGTCTTGGAGTTGCAGCGGCGGCGTCGTGGATGCCTCGTGCCATTTCTCCTCGGCGGCGATCCGCGCGGTCTGCGCTGCCGCATAGGCCTCGTTGAGCTGGACGAGGTTGGAGGTGGTCAGCGAGCGCGGGGTCGCGCCCTGGCTGTCGGTGCCGGCGGCAGCGATGCCGTCTGACACGTCGAGCAGCCCCGCACCGCGAGCATAGTCGAGCAGCGCCCGCTCGGAACTTTCGAGTTTGGTGCGGGTATCGGTGAGCTGGCTTTCGAGGAAGTTGCGGGCATAGCCCGATGAGGCGAACTTGCGCTTCATGTTGAATAGCATGAAGTCGGCGGCAAACGTGTTGGCGATACGTGCCGCGAGGCGGGGGTCAGGGCTTTCGAACGCGATCGCGGCGATCCGCGAATTACGTGCCAGACTGACCTTGAGGCTATCGCTGAGAATACCCAGGATCTGCTCGCGCTTGGTGTCGGCGAGGCTGAGCATGCCGATCGGGCGATCCGCCGCGCGCTGCCCCATCTGCATCACAAAATTGTCGTTAGCGCCAAGATTGAGATCCTGCGCCACGACTAGCGCTAGCGCGCGCGACTGGAGCACATCAAGTTGCGTCTGCAGATAGCGGTCGGTGTCCTGCGTCGGCGCACCAGGATCGATCTGGCTCTGATCGTCGCCGCCCAGTACATTGGTCGACTGCTGCTCGATCTGCACGCTCGCGGTCGCCTCGAACTGCGGCCGCATCAACATCGTCAGCCCAAGCCCCGCCAGCAAAAACGCCGCGATGATCGCCGCGATCAGCAAACGGTTGCGGTAGAAGGTCGACCATACCGCGCGAAGATTGCGCGACAACTCGTCCGTCACCGATGATCGCGACGACTCGTCCTCCAGAAAATAGTCAGGCAAACCCCCGTCCATCTCCGAATGCAATACGCTCGGCTTGTTCACCCGTTCACCTTATCTTGAATCCCAGAGCTTTCTATCCAGCGTATTTCAGTTAGAATTAGCAGGTGTCGGCAAGCAACCCCAAAAGGCGACATGTCGCATGCAACTCCCAAAATTCAACGGCGCAGGCTTTTAGGTCGTTTGTCGTGATCTCAAAGCTCAGTCTCCAATCCCAGCTGGCTTGTTCCGAATCCCATTTAACACGACTTGCCCGTCCATTCCCGGGGCCGGCTCCTACCAGCTATCCGGCCAACACCGGGTCGCTCGGCGCCGACACCAACTCCGGAGCGGCCAGACGCGTTCGCTCTCGTCGCAGCTTCATAGTCTGCCGTGAGGGATAAAGCAGACCGTTGAAAAACGCGAACAACGTCAGTAGCCCGAATGTCCGGAGCGGATAGTCCGTCAGCGAGTGGCTAAGCAAGATTCCGAGACCGGTTACAGCCGCCCATTTATGCTGTCCGATCGTGCCTTGCGTGCGCGTTACGAGCCGCATGACGAATAGCAAGACATAGCCGGCCAGCAAGGCTGCCCCCGCCGCTCCAGCCTCTAGAAGGATCTCGAGGTAGTCGTCATGAGCGTGATTGACCCAGGCGTCCTTCACCCAATCCAGATCCTCCACTGTGTTATAGATCGGCACGAACGATCCCAACCCGCTCCCGGTAGGCCAATATTGACCTATCGCAAAGGCCGTACCCTTCCATATGTGCGGGCGGAGGTCGTCGTTGATGCCGTTGAACCGAGCGATGACATGCTGCCCGACCGGCGTAAAGAACACGATTAACACGGCAAGGCAGGCCATCGCAGCCAAAGCTGCAGAGAGAAGCCAGAACTGGCGACCTCCGATACGCCCCGTGTATGTGACGTACGTTCCGAGCAGTGCGGCCGGCAGGATCGCAACAGCGGTACGCGACTGCGTCGCGATTGCCGCAATTGTAAAGAATATCACGAGCCCGATTGCGAAAACTCGGCGCATATCATCGCGCATTTGCGACGCGGCTACGATGCGGATTGAGAGAGGCAGCGCCGCCAGCATCAGATCGCCCTGATGGTTGCGATTGGCAAAGAAGCCAACCGGATAACCCAAATGGGTAAAGTCGTAAAAATACAATTCGTTGCCAACCACAACCTGAAATAATCCGAGAATCGCGCTGACGAAGGCGAAAGCGACTGTTAATAGCATGAGCCGGTCCCGCGAACGGTTGCCGAGCTGGATCGTCGCGAGAAACATCGCGATCGGGACGATCAATGCCAACGCGCGCATCCTCGTGTCGTCAGGCGAAAGACTCAACGGTCGACTGATATCGCCTTGGCCAACCAATTGAGAGATCGCGTCGGGAACCGAATGGCCTGGTAAGGCGCGCCAAATCGAGGCAGGCATGGGGATCAATTGCAGGACCGGAATCGCCGCTACTAGCAAAAGCAAGCCTATTGCCGGGTATGCTTCGGCCGGGCACTCGCCATCGATCAACCCGATAAGCGCGCACCCAAGCACCGCACAACCGACGAATTCAACCAGGCCGGACAACTGAGGTCCGGTCGGCCCGCCCCCGAAAAGACCGCCGGCCAGGATGAGCAGAGCCGACAGAATTAAAAGAAAAAATTCACGGTTCATTACAGTCCTTGCGGGCGGCGCCTAGCTTGCGTGGCAGACGATCGATGGCGTGGTTTCATCAACACTACGAAGAGGCGGACCGGAAAAGCTACCGAAAAGTGGGGCCACCGCGGTTGCGTGGCGCATTGACCATCTAAAGAGCATTCGGCGATGTGCCCCTATGTGGGACGGGCAAAAAACTCCTTCGTTTCGCATTGCTGCAAAGCATGGTCGTCGCAGACAGCAGAGTCTATCAATGATGCGGCTGATTCGCGCAGAAAAAGGGGGAAGCTTCGATGGTCGCGCGCACGAACGTGATGTTCACCCCCGGACTTGCTTCGGCGGCGTCCTTGGAGGGACGTATCCCGCCTCGCCTCGATCATCTCAGGATGCGGCTACAAGTCGGGCTGATGCTCATCGATGTGGGCGCCCTAGCGGTTGGCGGCGCCATCGCCAATATCCTTTGGATCGGCAATTTCAACGATCTTTACAATCGGGGTGCAGTTCTCAGCTTCATGCCGCTCTATATCCTTATGGGTCTCAATGGCGGTGCGTTCACAACAGAGACTTTGTCGACGATCCGAGCTGGCGTCATGCGCGCGTTGCAAGCAGTCCTCCTGGCTGGCGCGAGCGTCGTTCTCGCCGCCTTCTTTCTAAAACAAGGCGAACACATCTCTCGCGTCACGTTGCTGATCGATATTCTGCTAGGCGGTGTGTTGCTTCTCACCGCACGCATTTTCTATCATGGCAGGGTCAAGCGGCGGTACGGCGCGAAGTTGCATAATGAAGTCCTTATTCTCGACGGGTGCGACCGCGCCGCACCCGCAGGAATGTTCGTACTTGATGCTCAGAAAATTGGTCTCCGCTGTGATGTCCGAGATCCGATGATGCTCGACCGCATCGGTCGGATGCTGAAGCCCGCCGATCGCGTGGTGATCGCCTGCCGATCGGAGCAGCGCCGAAACTGGGCGATGGTGATGAAGGGCGCCAACATCCATGCCGAAATCGTCAGCGACGATCTCACGGCGCTTGGACCGATCGGCACTGGCCGATTCGGCAGCGAGTCTACGGTGGTGGTCGCTGCCGGCTCGCTCGACCTTCGTCAGCGGCTGATGAAACGGGCGCTCGACATGACCTTAGCACTTCTGGCGCTCGTCGCGCTTGCGCCGTTACTCGCTCTCGTAGCGCTCGCAGTCCGAATGGACAGCGTCGGTCCCGTGTTATTCGTGCAGGACCGTATCGGCCGAGGCAACCGCCTTTTCGGCATATACAAGTTTCGAAGCATGTATGCCGAACATAGTGACGGCGCCGGTAACCGCTCGACGACAAGAAGCGACAGCCGCATTACGCCGGTTGGCCGCGTCCTAAGATCTTCCAGCATCGATGAATTGCCCCAGCTGCTCAATATTCTTAAAGGCGACATGAGCTTCGTTGGACCCCGTCCACACGCGTTAGGTTCACTGGCCGGCGACTTGTTGTTCTGGGAGGTGGACGAACGCTATTGGCATCGCCATGCTTGCAAACCGGGCTTGACCGGGCTGGCTCAGGTTCGCGGATTTCGAGGAGCGACGCTCGAAGAGGTCGACCTGACGAATCGCCTGCAGGCCGATCTGGAGTATATGGCCGGCTGGACGATCTGGCGTGATGTCTCGATCATTATAGCGACCCTGCGCGTCGTGCTTCATCGCAACGCTTACTGATCCGCCATCCTGCTGGGTTCATGGTCCGGTCGAGACGATCCACTGGCTGGACGCTTCGAGTCCGATCGCAGTGAGATAGCCGGTGGCATACGCGCCGGTGTCCAGGCCGATGCGATTTGGCAGCTGTTCCACATTCTTGCGGATCGAATGGCCGTGGACGACGATCGCGCCGTGATTCCGCTTGCTGTCTAGGAATTCGTCCCGGATCCATAGGCTGTCGTCATCGCATTGTTGATCCAACGGGACGCCGGGCCGAACGCCGGCGTGAACGAAGTAATAATCGCCGACGCGCAACGTGCGTCGCATGCGACCCATCCAGGCGCGTTCGTCGGTCGTGACAACCTCGCGCGCGGCGCTCAGGATTTCGTCGAGCGTGCCATCGTCAAGCACGCTCTCATCGACTCCCCAACTCATCAGCGTCTGACGCCCTCCGAAGCGGAGCCAGGAGTCGAGCTCATCTCGCTTGCCGTCGAGTGCATCGAGCATGATCGATTCGTGGTTGCCCATGAGCGCGACCGCCCGTGCCCAGTCGACGCCTGCACGGACGCGAGCCACGACGCCGCGCGATTCGGGGCCACGATCGACGAGATCTCCAAGTAGCACCAACGTGACGTCGGCGGGTGCTCGCGCCCCATTATCCCGTTCGATCATGGCAAAAAGCCGTTCCAGAAGATCCAGACGGCCATGCACGTCGCCCACGGCATATACGCGCTGACCATCGGGAATAGTGGGTTTCGGCTTGGACCAGAGCCTTTTTAACATGCGTCGTCGATCGCCCGAATCTGCCCGTGCTTCATTTCGCATCCTTGTATTGTCGCGGCTTCATCGCTCGGCGAGCGACTGGAGAACCAGATATTGGTTGATCTACCGCATATTTCCGCTTGCTTAACCGTCTTCGCTATGGCAGCAAAGCGATGTTATTCGAGACGGAGGAAAGACTTATGGGGATCGTGAAAGCCTCTGTGGCGGTTGCCATGGGTTTGTTCGGATCGGCGTCGCTTCTTGCGTCGCCGGTGATGCCGTCGGTGGCGAAGGTCTCTTTCGTGCCGCCAGCGCCTGCCACGGGGGCACGTATGGGTGCCGGCAGTCGAGTCGGCTTCGCGCACTCTAGCAAGTCGAGCGATGTCGTCGGTGGGGCTGCAATCGGAATCGGCATTTTGGCCGTTGCTGCTGGTGCAGGCGGGATAATTGCTGCCACGTCGGGTAATGGTGGTCACGCCACCAGCCCGTAGGTCTTAGCCTCTTTACTACTGATTTTGGCCGCGTCTCGCCTGAGACGCGGCCAAAACCTGTTTCGGCAACAACAACAAGGCAGCTGCTTTCACGGGCGAGGAGTAATTCCTCGCTGGTCCTTGGTGTCCGGGGTTCCGGCGTTGAGCTCAAGACTGCGTAGCCGCGCATCGACATTGTCAAGCCGCGTTTCGATCTGCATCTGATCATTCGTTGGGCCGGAGCCGCTCAGACCGCCAACTCCGATAAGGCTCAATACGAGCAAGGCGGCGCAGCCGCCGCCGATCGCGCCCGCCAGGAATGTCCATATGAAGCGGTTCATTCGGTGCCTCTCGGTTACCAAATCTGATATCACCGCGTAGTTTGGATACCAAAGCGATATGTCGGACTTTGAGCAAGCCTCTGTGGCGAGACCACTTAGACGTTTGGTAGGCAACGTCAGCGAAATCGCCGGTCGTACGATCGAGCGCTCAGTGCCCGACCAGATCACTAACATCCAGGCCTAGACGCGTCATTTGCGATTGGATTCGCGGCCAATCATGGTCGACAAACTGACGACGGGCCAACGTCCGTAGCCGATCCGATGCACCTTCCGCCACGAACATCCCGACGCCGCGACGCACTACGATCAAGCCGTCATCCTGAAACGTCTGGTATGCCTTTGCGACCGTCAAAGGATTGGCGCCATGTTCCGCTGCCAACGCGCGAACCGATGGCAGAGCGTCGCCGTCACCATAACGTCCTTCGAGAATCGCGTCAGCAATCGTCTCGCGGAGTCGGATGTAGACGGGGCGATCCTCGCTTGGCATGCGCCATAGTGTAGTAACACAGCGCACCGCATTCAACCCGCCTGCGACCTCCACATTCCGATAAACGAATGTCCGAGAGAGCACGTGACGATCACGGGATACAAGCGACTGCCGTCGCAACGCTGAGCATTCGTGACGAAAGTCGGCGAACGTGCGCTGTGCGTTATAGAATGCCACCCTCCAGATGGGCGGCGACCTCATAGCAGAAGATGCAGATGATGATCAGGGCGGAAAAGCCCAATACGGTTTTCACGCGTTCTGTCAGCATCGAGGGTAAATGGGGTCTACGGCGCAGATCTCAAGGTACTTCCTTGGAAAATCGACGAAATCACAAAGGCTAGAGCACCGCGTGAGCGACGGTGCTGAGGCCCTGCAACGCGTAAGCACGCAGGAAATTACCCCCCCCAATGCGATACGACAGTCTCGAACGTCGGGCGGGGGCGTTCGTCGAGCGCGCGGCCGGGTGACCCCAGAAATGCGAACCCCGCAATCTTTGCTTCGGGAAAACCAAGCGCCTCGACGATCTTGGGATCATAGGTGGCCCATCCGGTCAGCCAGCTGCCGACGAAGCCCTCGGCGTGGGTCGCCGCAAGCAACGCCATGCACGCAGCGCCTGCGGATAGCTCCTGTTCCCAGATCGGGATATTGCTCCTCGGATTAGGTATCGAGACGACGACGACTAGGGCGGGAGCCTGTCGCGCGAACTGGTCGATCGCCCCCAACTCGAGCCTGCCTGCTTCCGGCTTGCCTTCGAGATAGGCGCGTTCGAGCAGGGCTGCGAAGGCCGGACGCCGCTCAG
Organism: uncultured Sphingomonadaceae bacterium; assembly: GCA_964247655.1. GTDB lineage: Bacteria > Pseudomonadota > Alphaproteobacteria > Sphingomonadales > Sphingomonadaceae > Solisphingomonas. Next base: position 102,596 of record CAXTVK010000002.1, read on the forward strand.
AGTCGATGATCACGAACCGCCATGGTGCGAGCTTGCCATGATCTGGCACACGCATCGCGCTGGTCAGGATGCGGCGCAGTTGCTTGGGGTCAGGGCCGGGCGCCACCATGTCCCGTGGTTTCCCCGAGCGGCGCGTCGCGAGGAGGGAAGCGGGGGTAGTGAGATCGTTGACCATTCCGGTCCGCTAGCACCGCGCGTCGCCATCGCCAATGCGAGCGCTGTGGTCGGCGGCAAATCCGCCACTTGGCAACGCCGCCGCCGCCGCTAGTCTGCGCGCAACCTTGTCCGTGCCGCCCAATGCCGGCCGTCATCCCATTTCCGGAGCCTGCATGGCCGTTTCCGACGCCGACGCCACCTTCGAGCCCTCTACTCCGCATGTCGGCCGCAGCGACGGCCAGACGTGGTTCGGTCACCCCCGCCAGCTTGCGCGGCTGTTCTCGGTCGAGGCGTGGGAGCGGTTCGGCTTCTACGGGCTGCGGACGATCCTCGTCCTCTATCTCAGCAAGCATTTCCTGTTCGACGATCACGTCACCAGCGGGCTGTTCGGGGGCTATATGAGCCTCGTCTACCTGACGCCGATGATCGGGGGGCTGCTCGCGGATCGCTATCTCGGCTCGAAGCGGTCGGTGAAGTTTGGTGCGCTGCTGATGGCGGCAGGCTATTTCATGCTGTGCTTCGGTGGGCCGCAGAGCGTGCCGTATGTCGAAATCGGCCACCGCCAGTTCGACGTCGTCGGGCAGCAGGTTGGCACCGAGACGCGCCAGACGATCGTCGATGCCGGCCAGCGGCTGACGCTGCACGGCCAGTCCGACGGATCGGTGCAGCTGATCGCCGACGATGGCCACGTCGCGCGCACCGTGGCGCCCGCCGACTTCCGCGCGGGCGGCCGGCGCTCCGAAGTCGCGGTCGCGGTCACTTTGCTCGCACTCGCGCTCGTCATCGTCGGCAACGGTTTCTTCAAGCCGAACATCTCGACCGTCGTCGGCACGCTCTATGCCAAGGGCGACCGACGCCGCGATGCCGGATTCACCTTATTCTACATGGGCATCAACATCGGCTCGACCGGCGGCCAGTTCCTTTGCCCGATCCTGGCGGACTGGATCGGTTGGTGGGCGGCCTTCTTTCTGGTCGGCTGCGGGATGGTGACCTCGTACTTGCTGATGCAGTTCGATGGCGGGCGGCTGATCGGCTACGGCGATCCGCCCGCGGACGTCGGGCGGCGCAGCGCCCCCACCATCTATCTGCTGTCGATCGTCGCGGTGCCGTTCGTCTGGCTGATGCTGCGGAACGTGATGACCGCGGGCGATGCGCCGCCCGGCGACGGCTTTGTCGGCTATCTGATGGCGATGCCGATCCTCGGCCGCGTGCTGTTCGCGAGCTTCCTCGCGGCACTCGTCGGGATCCCGGCTTGGGCGTGGTTCCGCGGATCGCGCGCCGAATTCCAGATGATGCTCGCGGCCATCGTCTTGATCACCTTCAACGTCGCCTTCTGGACGATCGTCGAGCAGGCGGGCTCCTCGCTCACGCTATTCACCGATCGCAACACCGATCTGATGCTGTTCGGGCTGCCGATCTCGACGGGGCAGGTGCAGAACGTCAATTCGGTCACGATCGTGCTATTCGCGCCGATCGTCGGCTGGCTATGGCTGCTGCTCGCGAAGCGCGGATGGGAGCCGTCGATCCCGATCAAGTTCGGGCTGGCGCTGGTCGGTGCGGGCTTGAGCTTCGCGCTGCTGGTGTGGGCCGGGCGCTTCGTCGGGCCCGATTTCCGCATGTCGCTGTGGTGGATGGTGCTGTCCTACTTCATCGCGTCGATCGCCGAGCTGCTGATCTCGCCGGTCGGGCTGTCGATGATCACCAAGCTGTCGGTCGCACGCGTGGTCGGGCTGATGATGGGGATATGGTTCCTGTCCTTCGCGGTCGCCGAATATCTCGCCGGCGCCATCGCGCAGGCGGCATCGGTGCAGACCGTCGGCGGGCAGGTGACCAACATGCGCCTGAGCCTGGACACGTATCTGGCGAGCTTCTGGACCACCGGACTCTGGACGATCGGGATCGGCGTCGCGCTGCTCCTGCTCACCCCCGTGCTCAAGCGGCTGATGCACGGCGTTCAGTAGGATGGCGTTCGGCAAGACGATCTCTGCCCTGTGTGCGCTGGCTCTGATAGCGGCGTCACCCGCACCGGCGCCCGCTATCGATGCTGCGACCGCGGCGGGCCTGCAGTTGCTGGTCGCGAAGGACCTTCGCGTCGCGACGATTTCCTATCGCCTGCAGACCGCAGCATTCGATCATTGCCCCAACCATACGCGGCTTTCGGGGCTGGTCGTCCAGGACGCCACGCAATATCGGGCCGACCTCCGTCCCGGCATGGCGATGCTCTACGGCATGACCGATCTGCCGACGGTGACCGCCGTCGTGCCCTCTGGCGCGAGCGAGGCGGCGGGTGTCCGCCCCGGCGACTCGATCGTGACGGTGAACGGCAACAGCCTGGCCGCCGAACTGCCGCAGGTTCGCGGAAGGAGCCCCAACGGCAGCCGCTTCACCGCAATGATCGATCGTCTCGACGCGGCGTTCGCGGCAGGGCCGGTGACTCTGGCATTACGTCGCGCGGACGGCATGCGGACGGTCGTCGTCACCGGCGCGCCGGCCTGCCGATCGGCGACGCAGCTCGATCTGTCGGACACCCGCAACGCCAGCGCCGACGGCCATGTCGTCAGCATCACGCAGGGCATCGCGGATTTCGCCCGATCGGACGACGAACTCGCCTTCGTGATCGGCCACGAGCTGTCGCACAACATCCTGGGCCACCGCGACTTCCTGGACAGCACGCACACCAGCCGCGGCCTGTTCGCGGGACTCGGCGGCAACGGCGCGCGGATCAGGGATACCGAGCGTCAGGCGGACTATCTCGGCGTCTATCTGCTCGCCTGGGCGGGCTACGATCCGCATGCCGCCGCGACCTTCTGGCGGCGGATGGAGCATGCCGATCCGCTGGGCTCGCTCTTGCCGGACGGTACCCATCCGGGCAACGGCACCCGCGTCCGCGAATTGACTCGAGCTGCGGCTGAGATCGATGCCGAGCGGGCGGCGGGCAAGCCTGTCGTTCCGGATTATCGACGGTTCGAGGCGGGGCTGCGTTAGCATCGCCGCCGAAGATTCCGTGCGAAGGACGCCATTAGACTTTAGCCGAATCCGGCCGCTCGTCTTGTTCGATCTGGGCACGAAACGTAGAGCAATGACCGCATCAAGGAGATGACATGCGCAAGGGGATCATTCTCGCCGGCGGCTCCGGCACGCGGCTATACCCGCTGACGCGCGCGGTCTCGAAGCAGTTGATGCCGGTCTACGACAAGCCGATGATCTACTATCCGCTAACCGCCTTGATGCTGGCCGGCATCCGCGACGTCCTGATCATCACCACCCCGCACGATCAGCAAGCGTTTCATACGCTGCTCGGTGACGGCGGCGACATTGGCATGCGGTTCAGCTACGCTGTTCAGCCAGAGCCCGGTGGCTTGGCGCAAGCCTTCCACATCGGCGCGGATTTCGTCGGCACCGATCCTTCGGCGCTGATCCTCGGTGACAACATCTTTTACGGTCATGGGCTGACGCCATTGCTGACCCGCGCGACGGCGCGCGAAGTGGGCGCGAGCGTGTTCGGCTATTACGTCAAGGATCCGACCGCCTATGGCGTCGTCTCGTTCGACGCCGAAGGGCGCGCCGAGACGATCGAGGAAAAGCCCGCGACGCCCAAATCCAACTATGCGGTGACCGGGCTCTATTTCTACGACGGGCGTGCCGTCGAGCTTGCGCATAGCCTCAAGCCCTCGGTGCGCGGCGAACTCGAGATCACCGACCTCAACCGGCTCTATCTCGAGGAGGGCACGCTCGCGGTCGAGATCATGGGCCGCGGCTTCGCGTGGCTCGACACCGGCACGCATGCTTCGCTGATCGACGCCGCCAACTATGTCCGCGTCACCGAGGAGCGGCAGGGGCTCAAGATCTGCTGCCCCGAAGAGATTGCGTGGCGAATGGGCTTCATCGACGACGACCAACTGCTGCGCCTGGCGGCACCGCTTCGAAAAAGCGGTTACGGCGAGTATCTGATCGACATCCTCGCCGGCAAGGTGATCGAGTGAAACTGATCCCGACCGCGATCGCCGATCTCGTCGTCATCGAACCGCAGGTGTTCGGCGACGAGCGCGGCTTCTTCCTCGAATCCTGGAATGCGCAGAAATTCGCCGATGCCGGGCTCGATCTCGATTTCGTGCAGGACAATCACAGTCGCTCCGCCAAAGGCGTGTTGCGCGGGCTGCACTATCAAAAACCCAATCCGCAGGGCAAGCTCGTGCGCGTCGTCTCGGGCGCGGCGTTCGACGTCGCGGTGGATCTGCGCCGCTCTTCGCCGACGTTCGGACAGTGGGCGGGCGTGACGCTGACGGCGACCAACAAGACGCTGTTCTGGGTGCCGCCGGGCTTCGCGCACGGCTTCCTCAGCCTCGAGGACGGCACCGACTTCCTCTACAAATGCACCGAGCTCTACACGCCGGCCAACGAGCATTCGATCCAATGGGACGATCCCGCGATCGGGATCGAGTGGCCATTGGGCGACATCGTCCCTCAGCTATCCGTCAAGGACAGGGCCGGCGCGCCGCTCGCCGAAGCCGAGCTGTTCGCATGAAGGCGCTGATCGTCGGCGCCAAAGGACAGCTCGGTCGCGGCCTGCAGGCGTCGGCACCCGCGGGTACGCAGATCGTCGCGCACGACATGGACACGCTCGACATCACCAGCGCCGACGCGGTCGCGGCGATCATGGCGGCGGAGAAGCCCGATCTGATTCTCAATGCGGCGGCCTATACCGCGGTGGACAAGGCTGAGACCGACGAGCCTGCGGCGCTTGCGGTCAACGCCACCGCCGTCGGCGTTCTCGCCGATGCCGCGCGAACGCACGGTGCGCGCCTAGTCCATGTCTCTACCGACTTCGTGTTCGACGGCAATTCGAGCATGCCCTATGCGCCCGACGTGCCACCAGCTCCGCTCGGCGCCTACGGCCGCACCAAGCTCGCCGGCGAGCAGGCGGCGGGCGCCGACGCTCTGATCGTGCGCACCGCCTGGGTCTATGCGCCGACCGGCGGCAATTTCGTGCGCACGATGTTGCGGCTGATGGCGGCGCACCCGCAGGTCCGCGTCGTCGCCGACCAGATCGGTACGCCGACCTATGCGCCCGGCCTCGCCGCTGCGCTGTGGACGCTGGCGGGGCAGGGGGCCACCGGCCTCTATCACTACACCGACAGCGGCGTCGCCAGCTGGTACGATTTCGCGGTCGCGATCCAGGAGGAGGCGCTGGCGATCGGCTTGCTCGATCAGGCGGTGCCGGTGATCCCGATCGCGACCGCCGACTTCCCGACGCCCGCAGTGCGCCCCGCCTATTCGGTGCTCGACAAGGACAAGACGTGGGCGGCGCTCGGCGGTCCGGCGCCGCATTGGCGCGTCAACCTCCGCATCATGCTGAACGAGATCAAGATCCATGGCTAATCTGCTCGTCACCGGTGGCGCCGGCTTCATCGGCGCCAACTTCGTGCATCATTGGCGGCGCGGCCATGCCGACGACGCGATTGTCGTGCTCGATGCGCTGACCTATGCCGGCAATCCTGCCAACATTGCGGGCATCCCGGGCGTCGAACTCGTCGTCGGCGACATCTGCGACACCGCCAAGGTCGAGGGACTGCTCGCCGATCACGCGATCGACACGATCGTGCACTTCGCCGCCGAAAGCCATGTCGATCGCTCGATCACCGGCCCCGACGCCTTCGTCCAGACCAACACGATCGGCACGCACAGCCTGCTGAAAGCCGCGCGCAAGCTGTTGCTCGATACGGGCACGGGCAAGCCGCACCGCTTCCACAACGTCTCGACCGACGAGGTCTACGGTTCGCTCGGGCCGGACGACGCGGCATTCAGCGAGATAACGCCCTATGCGCCTAACTCGCCCTATTCGGCCTCGAAGGCGGGCGCGGATCATCTCGTGCGCGCCTATCACCACACCTACGGCCTGCAGACGACGACCAGCAACTGCTCGAACAATTACGGGCCCTATCAATTCCCCGAGAAGCTGATCCCGCTGTTCCTGCTCAACGCGCTCGCGGGCAAGCCGCTGCCGATCTACGGCGACGGGATGAACGTGCGCGACTGGCTGCATGTCGAGGATCACTGCCGCGGCATCGAACTGACGATCGAGCGCGGCCGGCCAGGCGAGGTCTACAACATCGGCGGCGGACAGGAGCTGCCCAACATCACGGTGGTCGACGAGATCTGCCGCGGCGTCGATGCAGCGTTCGCGGGCGACCCGACGCTGGCACAACGCTTCCCGGATGCGCCCGCCGCGAAGGGCCGCGCGACCGCCGAGATCAAGACCTATGTCGAGGACCGCAAGGGTCACGACCGCCGCTACGCGATCGACGAAACGAAGGTGCGCAGCGAACTTGGCTACGTGCCCGCGCGCGACTTCACGCAGGGGTTCGCGGAGACGCTGGCCTGGTATCTGGCCAATGAGGATTGGTGGAAGGCGATCGCGAAGCGCTAGTAGTGAGCCTCAGCGAGGCGCCGCGGCGCGCCTCAGGCGGTCGTTGATCGCGATGCCGAGGCCCTCTTCTGGAACCGGCGCGACCGCGATGGCTAGGGCAGGGCCGGTATCCGCGCGGTGCAGCGCGCCGAACAGGCTGGCGGCGGCCTCGATCAGGCTGCCGGATGCAGACAGCGTCTCGTCGCCCGTGATCACGCCGAACCCGATCAGCCACTCGCTGTCCTCGCGATCGTGCGCGTCCAGACGTAGCGGCTTGGACGGCGCATAGTGGCTGGCGAGCTGGCCGGGCGCCTCGATCCGGTCCGACGGATCTGTCGCCAGCGGCAGGCCCGCTGCGGACGCCAGCGCCGCCGCATCGATCGGACCCGGGCGCAGCACCCGCAGACTGCCGTCGGTCAGCGCGACGATCGTCGATTCGAGGCCGTGTTCGGTCGCGCCGCCGTCGAGAATCAGCGGCACCCGTTCGCCAAGCGAGGCTGCGACATGCGCGGCGGTGGTTGCGCTGATCCGGCCGCTCGCATTGGCGGAAGGGGCGGCGAGGGGGCGGCCCGAAGCGGCGATAAGCGCGCGCATAGCAGGATGCGCCGGCATGCGGATCGCGACAGTCGCAAGGCCCGCGGTCGCCAACGCCGCGATCGGCGAACCGGCGCGCGCGGGCAGCACCATCGTCAGCGGGCCCGGCCAAAACGCCTCCGCCAGCCGCAGCGCCTCGGACGAGAACTCCGCCAGTCGCATCGCTTCATCGAGGCTCGCGACATGGACGATCAGCGGATTGAAGGCGGGGCGCCCCTTGGCGGCGTAGATCCGCGCGACCGCCTCGCCCGAAGTGGCATCGGCGGCGAGGCCGTAGACCGTCTCGGTCGGCACCGCGACGCACTGGCCGGCACGGATCAAGGCCGCGGTGCGTTCGATCGCGTGATCGTCGATCGGGAGGATTTCGGGCGAGGACATGTCCGCGCGCTACCGCGTACCGGCGACGCCCGCAACGATCGCGGACTGGCGCAGCGGCGGGCGACCGGCGTAAGAGGCAGCGACACGAAGGAGCATCCATGGCGCGCAAATTTTTCGGCACCGACGGCATTCGCGGGCGCACCAACGAGGCGCCGATGACCGCCGAGCTCGCGATGCGCGTCGGCCAGGCCGCGGGCGCGCATTTCCTCCGCGGCGATCACCGGCACAGGGTGGTGATCGGCAAGGATACGCGGCTGTCGGGCTACATGATGGAATCCGCGCTGGTCGCGGGTTTCACGTCGGTGGGGATGGACGTGATCCAGGTTGGGCCGTTGCCGACGCCCGCGGTCGCGATGCTCACCAAGGCGATGCGCGCTGACATCGGCGTGATGATCTCGGCGAGCCACAATCCCTATCAGGACAACGGCATCAAGCTGTTCGGGCCCGACGGCTTCAAGCTGTCGGACAAGGACGAGGCCGCGATCGAGGCGATGCTCGACAAGCCGCCGCGGCTCGCGCAGGCCGAGAGCATCGGCCGTGCGCAGCGGATCGAAGATGCGCGCGGGCGCTACATCCACGCGGTGAAATCAAGCTTCCCCGAGGATCTGCGGCTCGATGGCTTACGCGTCGTCGTCGATTGCGCGCACGGCGCGGCCTATGTCGTCGCGCCGATGGCATTGTGGGAGCTGGGCGCCGACCTGATCACGATCGGCGACAAGCCCGACGGCACCAACGTCAACGACGGCGTCGGCTCGACCGCGCCCGAGGCGCTGCAGAAGAAGGTGCTCGAGACGCGCGCCGACATCGGCATCGCGCTCGACGGCGACGCCGACCGGCTGATCATCGTCGACGAGCGCGGCCGGATCGTCGACGGCGATCAGATCATGGCGCTGATCGCGACCAGTTGGCAGCGCCGCGGGCTGCTACAGGGCGGCGGCATCGTCGCCACCGTCATGTCCAATCTCGGGCTCGAACGCTATCTGGATGCCGCCGGGCTGACGCTGTTCCGCACCGCGGTCGGCGACCGCTACGTGCTCGAGGCGATGCGGCGCGACGGGTTCAATGTTGGCGGCGAGCAGTCCGGCCACCTCATCCTGTCGGACTATGCGACGACGGGCGACGGGCTGATGGCGGCGCTGCAGGTGCTCGCCGAGCTGGTGGTCAGCCGCAAGCCCGCCTCCGAACTGTTGCGCTGCTTCGAGCCGCTGCCGCAGAAGCTGCAGAACGTCCGGTTCAAGGCGGGCGCGCCGCTCGAGACCGAAGCCGTAAAGGCGGCGATCGCGACCGCCGAGGCGCAGCTCGCCGGCACCGGGCGCCTCGTGATCCGCAAGTCGGGCACCGAGCCGCTGATCCGCGTGATGGCGGAGGGCGAGGACCCCGGGCTTGTCCAGCAGGTGGTCGACGATGTCTGCGAGGCGGTCAGGCGCGCGGCGTGACGCCGCCGCGGGTGCCCGTGCCCCGCATACTCGTGATCGCCGGCTCGGATTCGGGTGCCGGCGCGGGCATCCAGGCCGACATCAAGACGGTGATGGCGATGGGCGGCTATGCCGCCACCGCGATCATCGCGATCACCGCGCAGAACACGACGGGCGTCACCGACATGCTCGTGCTCGAACCCGCGCTGGTGATCGCGCAGATCGACGCGGTGCTGTCCGACATCGGCGCGGACGCGATCAAGATCGGGATGCTCGGTTCTGCCGCGGTCGCCGAGGCGGTCGCGGATCGGCTGTCGCGGGGCGACGTCCGGGCTCCGATCGTGTTCGATCCGGTGATGATCGCGACTAGCGGCGCGAACCTCGCCGATGCCGCGACGATCGCCGCGTTCGCCCGGCTGATGCGGCTCGCCGCGCTTATAACGCCCAACATGCCCGAGCTCGCGATCCTGTCGCCCGACGGAGCCGAAGCGCTTGCGAGGCTCACCGGCACGGCGGTGCTCGCCAAGGGCGGGCATGGTGCGGGCGCCGATCTCACCGATGTGCTGGTCACGCCTGACGGAACGACGCGGTCGTGGACCGATGCGCGGATCGAGACGCGCCATAGCCACGGCACCGGCTGCACGCTCGCCAGCGCGATCGCGGTCGGTCTGGCGCGCGGCGAGCCTGTCGAAGACGCGGTCGCGGCGGCGCGCCGATTCGTCCGCGCCGCGCTCGAACACGCGCCGGGATTGGGCCGCGGACACGGGCCGCTCGGCCACGGCGAGGCGGCAAGTCTCCCGATGGCACATCGCGCTGGCGTTTCGGCTCCATTTCACGGGGTTGGCGGCAAAGGATAGCGTTGTCACCCTCCCCCTCACGCGCGGAGACGTCTACGGCTGATCGATTGATCGCTGAGATCGCAGGAATGACGCCATCGCCGGCCTGAACAAGGCCCGGGCGGATCGGCCGTGTTGGAGAGACTGGAATGGCCACGCTGGCAATCGATCCGCAGCAGCTTCCAAGCGAAGGTGCCGCCCCGACGCAGCACCGTGCGCTGATCGCCTGGGTCGAGGAAGTCGCGACGCTGACCAAGCCCGCCGCGATCCGCTGGTGCGACGGTTCGCAGGCCGAATGGGACGAACTCACCGCGCAGATGGTCGCCGCCGGCACCTTCACGCAGCTCGATCCCGCCAAGCGCCCCAACAGCTTCTATGCGCGCTCCGATCCGCGCGACGTCGCGCGCGTCGAGAGCCGCACCTTCATCTGCTCGGAAGAGGAAGCCGACGCCGGCACCACCAACAATTGGCGCGATCCGGCCGAGATGCGCCAGACGCTTGGACCCCTGTTCGACGGCTGCATGGCGGGGCGCACGATGTACGTCGTGCCCTATTGCATGGGGCCGCTCGGTTCGGACAAGAGCGCGATCGGCGTCGAGCTGACCGACAGTCCGTATGTGGTCGTTTCGATGAAGATCATGACGCGGATGGGCGCGCAGGCACTCGACATGCTCGGCGAGGACGGCTTCTTCGTGAAGTGCATCCATACCGTCGGCGCGCCGCTCGCCGCGGGCGAGGCCGACGTCGCCTGGCCGTGCAACGACGACAAGTACATCGTCCATTATCCCGAGACGCGCGAGATCTGGTCCTATGGCTCGGGCTATGGCGGGAACGCGCTGCTCGGCAAGAAATGCTTCGCGCTGCGCATCGCGAGCGTCATGGCGCGCGACGGCGGTTGGCTCGCCGAGCATATGCTGATCCTCAAGCTGACCTCGCCCGCCAACGAGGTACACTATGTCACCGCCGCCTTCCCGAGCGCGTGCGGCAAGACCAATATGGCGATGCTCGAGCCGACCATCCCGGGCTGGAAGGCCGAGACGATCGGCGACGACATCGCCTGGATGCGCTTCGGCAAGGACGGGCGGCTCTACGCGGTCAATCCCGAGGCGGGCTTCTTCGGCGTGGCCCCCGGCACCGGCGACAAGACCAACAAGAACGCGATCGATACGCTGACCGCCAACTGCATCTTCACCAACACCGCGCTCACCGACGGTGGCGACGTGTGGTGGGAAGGCATGACCGACACGCATCCCGAAGGCATGACCGACTGGCAGGGCAATCGCTGGGATCCGGCCTCCGGCAAACCCGCCGCACACCCCAATGCGCGCTTCACCGCACCTGCCGACCAGTGCCCGTCGATCGCCGACGAGTGGGCCGATCCCGCCGGCGTGCCGATCTCGGCGATGCTGTTCGGCGGCCGTCGCGCGACCGCGGTGCCGCTGGTCACCGAAGCCTATGACTGGCAGCAGGGCGTCTATCTCGCTGCCAACATCGCGTCGGAAGGCACCGCGGCGGCCGAGGGCAAGGTCGGCGAGCTGCGCCGCGATCCCTTCGCGATGCTGCCCTTCTGCGGCTACAACATGGCGGATTATCTCGGCCATTGGCTGCGCGTCGGCAAGCAGGCGGCGTCCGATCCGGCGCAGCTGCCGCGCATCTATCTGGTCAACTGGTTCCGCAAAGGGGCCGACGGCAAGTTCCTGTGGCCGGGCTACGGCGAGAACAGCCGCGTACTCAAGTGGATCGTCGAGCGGCTCGAGGGCAGGGCGGACGCTGCCGACACGCCGATCGGTCGCGTGCCGACCGCAACGTCGCTCGATCTCGGCGGGCTCGGGCTCGATCCGGCCAAGCTCGACGAGTTGCTGACTGTCGATCGCACGATCTGGAGCGAGGAGGCGACGCTCGCCGCGCGCGATCTCGCCAAGCTCGGCGACCGCTTGCCGACTGCGATCCGGCACGAGCAGACCGCGCTCGAGGAGCGACTGGCCGCTGCATGACGGACCGCCTTGCGTCGGGACGCGTGATCCCGGCGCAACGGCTGTCACAATAAGTTTCTGCAGCCCCATCCGCCGCTTGTCAGCGCAATTGCCGTCCGTCTAAGCCACCCTTCGAGAGCGTCGCCAACAGACGCCCGTACAGGGAGGACGGCATGCCGAAGTTTCGCACCATCATGGCATCGAGCCTGCTCGCGCTGACGGCGGCTGCACCGGCCGCCGCGCAGAGCATCGACCGCGTCGTCGCGTTCGGCGACAGCTATGCCGACAACGGCAACCTGAAAGCGATCCTCGGGCCGTTCTTTCCCGTCGCCGAATATCCGACGGGCCGCTTCTCGGGTGGCACCAATTTCGTCGACTCGCTGGCCTCCTATTACGGCGTGCCCGAGGTCAATTTCGCGGTCGGCGGCGCCGAGGCCGGATCGGGCAACGTCGTGCTGCCCGGTCTGCCGGGCTTCCAGCAGCAATGGCAGGCGTTCGTCGCCTCGGGCAAGACCTTCGCCCCCGACGATCTGCTCGCGCTGTCGGTCGGCGGGAACGATGCGCGGGGTTACCGGACCACGGGCACGCTCGCCGGTGCCGATGCGGCAGCGACCGCGGTCGCCGCGTCTGCCACGACGGGTATCGACGCGCTGGTCGGGCTGGGCGTCAAGCGGATGGTGTTCATCGTCGGCGACACCGGCCAGCTGCCAGAGGCGATCGGCCAGGCCAACGCCGCGATCGGCACCGCATTCAGCGTCGCCTACAACGCCAAGATGCAGGTCTCGCTCGCGCCGATCGCCAAGGCGGGAACGACCGTCGCCTATGTCGACATCACGCAGATCGGCAATGTGGTGCGCGCCAATCCGTCGCGCTTCGGCTTCACCGATGTCACCAACGCCTGTCCGCAGACCTGCCTCGGCAATCCGACGCTGCAGAAGCAGTATTTCTTCTACGTCGACGGCATCCACCTGACCTCGGCCGCCTTCGCGCTGGTTGCGGACTATGCGATCAACGCGCTCGCCGCGCCCTACAGCTTCCGCGCCAATGGCGACCTCCCGCAACTGGTCGCGCAGAATTTCGGGCGCTCGCTCAATGCGCGGCTCGATCTCGCGCGCGGTCATGTCGGCAAGGATGGCCTCTCGACCTACGGCTTCTTCACCGGCGACGGCGGCCACCACGACGGCAACGCGTCTGCGAACGGCTACGACTATCGCTCGTGGGGCGGTCTGGGCGGCGTCGAATACCGGATGGGCCCGGCGCTGGTCGGCGGCATGTTCAGCTACGATCGCAGCCACGACGACGGCGTCGATGCCGATCGCACCAAGGCACGCAGCTACCAGCTCGGCGGCTACGGCCAGGTCGCGCTGGGTCCGCTCTTCGCACAGGCCTATGCCGGCTATGGCTGGCATCATCTCGACGTCACGCGCACCGGCGTCGCCGATCCGCTGACCGCCTCGCCGCACGCCAAGAGCGTGGTCGCAGGCGGCCGCGCGGGCTATCTGTCGGGTCTGGGGCCGGTGAGCATCGGCCCCGTCGTCGGGCTCGACTACGCGCACACCAAGCTGAACGGCTACACCGAGACCGGCGACGTCGCCGCCGCGCTGATCGTAGGGTCGCAGCATGTCGAGACGCTCGTCGGGTCGGCCGGCGCAGAACTCCGCTTCGCACTGCTCGACCGCGTGACGCCGTGGATCAGGGTCACCGCCGAGAAGACGCTCGAGGGCGATGGCCGTCATGTCGACTACGCCAACATCAACGCGCCCGGCGTGATCAACGGCTTCGCGATCCCCGACAGCTCGAAGTCGTTCTACGGCGCAGTGGCGGGCGGCGTGCAGGCCGCGCTGACCAGCCACATCTCGCTCGAGGCGACGATCCGCGCCGACTTTTCGCGCAAGGAGGGCGACGATACCGCAGGCTTCGGTGGCGTCCGGTTGAGCTTCTAGCCGCCGCCAGCCTGAACGCCAGCTATCCGGTGCGTTCAGTTTCGACTCAGTCTCCACGGCCTAGATCGGACGAACGGTCGGGATGGGAACCCGATCGCGGTCCGGCGATTTCCGGAAGGTTTTTCGTGGGAGTGAGATCATGAAGAAGGTCATATTGGCAGCCGGCATCGCGACTTTGTCGGTCGGCATCGCGGCAGCGCCCGCCAATGCGCAGAGCGCGGGACATATTCTGCGCGGCGCCGGCATCGGTGCGGCAGGTGGCGCGGTCGCGGGTGCGCTGATCCCGGGTCTGGGCATCGGCACGGGCGCGCTCGTCGGCGCGGCGGGCGGCGGTCTGTTCAACACGCTGCATCACGGCCACCGCCATTATTACCGCCATCGCGGCTATCGCTACGGCTATCACGGCCGGCACTACCGCTAAGGCTTGAGAAGAGCCGCCACTCGATCAGGTGGCGGCTCTTCCGCTATCGGGTCACAGCGTCCAGAGCGCGCGCCCGAAATCGCGGCCTCGGAACACGCCCTTGACGTCGGCGAAGAGTCCGTCGTCCTCGACCAGCCCTGCCAACGTCGCGTCGTCCATCTCGCGGTAGAAGGCGTGGCTCACCGCCGAGACGACGAGGTCGTAGCGGCGATCGAGCGCCTCGGCGTCGAGATGCACGCCGTAGTCGCGCTCGGCCTCCGCCGCATCCGCGAGCGGATCGTGGACGGTCACCGAGTGCCCATGGAACCAGAAGCGCTTGACGATGTCGCCGACCTTCGAGTTGCGCAGATCGGGCACATCCTCCTTGAAGGTGACGCCCAGGATCAGGATCTTGAGCGACCGCCGCGCCATCCGCAGGTGCAGCGTGTCGGCGATCCAGCGTGCCATGTCGTCGTTGACCGAGCGCGCGGCGGGAATGACTTCCGGCAGATGACCGAGTTCGATTGCGCGATGCGACAGATAATAGGGGTCGACGCCGATGCAGTGTCCGCCGACGAGGCCCGGCGTGAACGGCAGGAAGTTCCACTTGGTCTTGGCGGCGTCGAGCACGTCCCAGATCGACACGTCGAGCTTGTTGAAGATACGCGTCACCTCGTTCATGAACGCGATGTTGACGTCGCGCTGCGCATTCTCGATCGCCTTGGCGCCCTCGGCCGCCTTGATCGACGCGGCGCGGAAGGTGCCGCCGGTGGTGACGCGCTCGTAGAGCGCGGCGACCCGGTCGGTGGTCTCGGCGCTGTCGCCCGCGACGACCTTGACGATCCGATCGACGGTATGCTCGCGGTCGCCCGGATTGATCCGCTCGGGCGAATAGCCGACGACGAAGTCGTCCTTCCACGTCAGCCCCGAGGCGCGCTCGATCACCGGCACGCACAGTTCCTCGGTGACGCCGGGATAGACCGTGCTCTCGAAGATGATCAGCGGCTTGCGCGTGCCGTCGAGCATCTTGCCGACGGTTTCGCTCGCGCCGAGCAGCGCGCGCAGATCGGGGCGATTGCGCTCGTCGACCGGCGTCGGGACAGTGACGATATAGACGTCGGCGGGTTCGCAGCTGCCGGCATCCGACGCATAGCTGAGCGTCGAGGCCGCCAGGCGCGCCGAATCGATCTCGTCGGTGCGATCCTCGCCGCGCGACAGCTCCGCGATCCGCGAGGCGTCGATGTCGAGGCCGACGGTGGGAAAGCTGCGCGCCAGGGATACAGCGAGCGGCAGCCCGACATAGCCCAGCCCGACCACGACGATCGATTGCGGGGGCGCTGCGCCGTCGGCGGCGCTGTGGATGGTGCGAAGATCGGCGATACGTGCGTCCATGGACCGATCTCATAATCCTGTCGCGTAAAGGCTTCGTCAATCGCGCCGGGATTTATCCGCTGGCGCAAACCACTCGAAATGTCGTGCCTGCTTCGGCTTCGTCTCATGTCTGCAGTTGGGCGCCCTGAAATGCGGCGGCCGCAGGGACGTCAGCGTACCATGAGCGTGATGAGGCTCGCCCAGAAGGTGCTGCCGGCGAGCGAACCCAGCAGCAGCGTGATGGCCAAAGATCTTGGCATCATATCGGTCCGATCGTGCATCGTCTCTCACCTTTCTTTTCACGATCTATACGCTGGTCTCGTTTTCGGAGTCTTAACGGGGCGCGGATGTGGGCGTAGCTCGGCACGCATCGTCTCTCGACACGATTCCCATCGCCCGTCTCTTGCGCTACGGATCGCGCATGCCACCCAGCTTCCGTTTCGAGCGCGACCATCCAGCACCCGCCGTCGGTGTCGACGAGGCGGGGCGGGGGCCGCTTGCGGGGCCCGTGGTCGCCGCCGCGGTGATCCTCGATCGCCGCCGCGTGCCCCGCGGCATCGACGATTCGAAGAAGCTCTGCGCCGAGGCGCGCGAAAGCCTCTACATGCGGATCACGCGCGTCGCGGGCTGGGGCGTGGGCATCGTCGACGTCGAGGAGATCGACCGGCTCAACATCTATCATGCGACGATGC